>VBKF01000238.1 GCA_005888095.1 Deltaproteobacteria bacterium
GGCTACGTGATCGACGGCAAGCAGGGCGTCCTCGACCCCGGACGCCACGACGACGCGGCCGACAAGACGTTCATGGGGGTGACGGGCAATCTCGGCGTCGAGGGGGTGCCGCCCGACGACGACGTCATCGAGATCATCTTCGGCCACCTGGACACGCGCCCGCCTGCGAAGCCCCGAGTGGCGCGCTTCCTCGCCCGCAAGCTGGCGCGCTTCTTCGGCCCCGCGCAGCCGTCGGACGCCCTCGTCGACGCGATGGCGGATGCCTTCGTCGCCTCGGGCTGGGAGGTGGCGCCGATGCTGCGGACGCTCTTCACGGCCGGCGAGTTCTACGCCGCCGCGAGCATGACGAGCACCGTCAAGGCGCCGGTCGAGCTCGTCCTGCAACCGCTGCGGATGCTGAAGGCGAAGGCCAGCATGCGCGACGTCCCGTTTGCGCTCGGGACGATGGGGCAGACCCTCTTCGCGCCGCCGAATGTGGCCGGCTGGCCCGGCGGGCTCTCCTGGATCAGCGCCGGGACGCTGCTCGCCCGCTACGGCTACGCGCGCGACGTCGGGGCCGGCCGCGGACGGGACCCGAAGTTCGATCCGACGCCGCTGCTCGCCGGCGCGAGCACGACGGCGGACGTCGTGCAGCGGACGCTGACGCTCCTCGGGCCGCTGCACCCGCCGGCGAGCGTGGTGAGCCGCCTCGACACCTACCTGAACGACCCGACGCCGCCGCCTGCGCTCGACGACGCGACCTTCGTCGACGAGAAGGTCCGAGGCCTGGTCGCGCTGGTCCTCGAGCTGCCTCACTTCCAGGTCCACTGAGCAGGGAGGAGAGATGCGCATCACCCGTCGTCGCTTCTTGAAGGGCGCCGCCGCGACGACGGCCACCCTGGCGCTCTCGGGTTGGCGCCGCGTTCCCTGGCGTCCCGGCGTGGCCTGGGCTGCCGGGCCTGCCGACGCCATCCTGGTCGCCATCCGCCTCTACGGCGGCAACGACGGCCTGAACACGCTCATCCCCCTGACCGGACCGAACCGCGTCCTGTACCAGACGAGCCGCCCCGCGCTCGGCATCCCGACGTCCGCGCTGGCGGCGACGGCGGTCGGGACGGATGCGCTCGGCCACACCTATGCCCTGCACCCGAGCACGCAGGACGGTCTCTGGGCGCTCCTCCAGGCCGGCAAGCTCGCGATCGTGCCGGGCGTGGGCTACCCGAACCAGAGCCTCTCGCACTTCCTCTCCGAGGCGATCTGGTACCGGGCCGACCCCGTCGGCATCCCGGCGACGGGCTGGCTCGGCGGCTGGCTCGACACGCTCGGCCTGCCCCCGACGGCGGTGCCCGTCGTCGACGTCGAGGGCGGCTACCTGACGCCGCTCCTGCGCACGAGCTCGACCAGCGTGCTCGCCATCAGCGACCTGCCGAGCTTCGTCTTCCCGGTCGACGACGCCTACTCGCCGGACGACGACGCCGCCAAGCAGGGCGCCTTCGACGACATCTACCAGAGCCTCGCCTCGGCGCCGCCGCCGCTCGATCGGATCGCCGCCGTCGGCTACGCCACCGCGCTGAAGACGGCGGGCTACCCGCACGACACGGTCGACGCCCCGCTGCTCGACGCGATCGACGGCAACCTCGGGGAGGACCTGAAGACCGTCCTCACCATCATCCAGGCAGGCGTGGGCGCGCGCATCTTCCACGTCGGCATCGACGGCTTCGACACGCACTCCGACCAGGGAACCGTCGGCGGCTTCCAGGGAGCGCTCCTCGGCCGCCTCGGGCGGGCGATGAGGGCCTTCCTCGACAGCCTCGATCCCATCACGCGGGCCAAGACCCTCATCTGGACCTTCTCGGAGTTCGGCCGCCGCATCGAGGAGAACGGCTACGGCAACGGCGCCGGGACGGACCACGGAAGCGTCGCCCCCATGTTCGTTGCCGGCGATGCGGTGGTGGCGGCGAAGATCTGGGGCGCGTACCCGGACCTCGCCAACCAGGACGACGACGGGAACTTGGTCTTCGAGCAGACCGGGACCGGGGAGGGCCGCACCATCGACTTCCGCGACTACTTCGGCACCATCCTCAAGTGGCTCGGCGTGGCCGACCCGACGACGCGGCTGCCGGCGAGCGGCGGCTGGTCCACGTTCACCAACCTCGGGTTCCTCGGATGAGGCTCGCGGTCCTCACGGCGGCGCTGGCGCTCACCGCGTCCCGCGGCTTCCCCTTGACGCCCGGCGGCGGTTCGGCGCGCACCGACTGCCTGGTCGAGTTCGGCACGACGCCGGCCAACTACCCGGCGAGTCGGCCGCGTCAGATCCGCTGCGTCGACAACGACCCGAGCTGCGACGCCGACTCGACCGTCGGCCGGTGCGGCGTGCCCCTGAGCGTCTGCCTGAACGTGACCGACCCGAACCTGCCGGGCTGCGCGCCCGCCTCGCTCGAGCAGTTCACGATCAAGAACTACCAGCCCGACACGAACCCCAAGCACGACTTCGGGTTCCAGACGCTCCAGGACCAGGTGAACCAGCTCTTCCTGCCGCTCGGGCCGACGCAGCGCGACCGCTGCACGACCGACGACGTGAACCCGGCCATCATCTCGGTCACGATGAAGCTCTCGATCAGCTCGCAGACCTACCGCAAGGTCACCAAGACGCTGCGCTCTCGGCTCGACGGCCACGACGGCACCACGGCGATCGACGACGTCGATGTGATCAAGATCACCTGCCTGCCCGGGAGCGACGGGCCGTGTACGGGCGTCACCGGAACGTTCGACCAGATCCAGAAGCAGATCTTCACGCCGCGATGCGCCCTTCCGACGTGTCACGCCGCCGCGCAGGCGCCTCACAACCTCTCGCTCCAGCCCGCCTCATCCTATGCGAACCTCGTCAACGTCGTCTCCGAGGAGTCGAACGACGGGCTCGAGCGCGTGCTGCCTGGCGACGCCGACAACAGCTTCCTCGTGCACAAGCTGCGCGGGACGCTCGAGCTGGGCGAGGGCGAGCGGATGCCGCGGGGCGGGCCCTACCTCGACAGCGCCGCCATCCAGCTCGTCACCGACTGGGTGACCGGCGGCGCACCGGAGACGGGGTTCGTCGGCTCGGCGAGCGACTGCCCGCACTGAGAGGAGCGGCGCCACCCGGAGGTGGCGCCGCCGTCGCGCGTCACGGGGCCGTCAGGATCTCTTCCAGGCGTCCTGCTGCGTCGTCGAACGAGCCCGTGATGGAAGCCGTGCAGGTGGTCGAGATCCGGCCGCGCCGGTTCGCCCGCTGCGCGAGGCGGCTCCCCTTGGTGAAGACGGTCTGCGCCCGCAGCATGAGGCGGTGCGCCTTCTTCGGCTTCGCCTCGTGGGCGCGGCTGATCAGCCGGCAGGCCCGCATGAAGTGCTTGGGCACGCACGCCGGGACGCGCTCGTTGGTGCAGCTCGCCTGCGGTATGCCCGTGCCGCAGAAGCAGTCGAGCGCGGCCATGCCCTCGAAGTGGCGGTGGACGCAGCCGGTCGTCGGGTTGCAGGTGTCGACCGTGCAGGCGTCGCCGTCGCTGCAGCTGACGGCCGTGCCGCCGATGCAGCGTCCCTGTCGGCAGCTCTCGTGCTCGCTGCACGCGTTGCCGTCGTCGCACGGGGTGCCGTCTTGGGTGGGCGGGTTGGAGCACAAGCCGGTGGCCGGGTTACACACGCCGGCGTCGTGGCACTGGTCCGACGCGCTGCAGGTGACGGGCGTGCCGCCCTGGCACTGCCCGGCCTGGCAGGTGTCGCCCTGCGTGCACAGGTTGCCGTCGTCGCACGCGGCGCCGTCGGCGGTGAGCGCGTCGGCCGGGCAGGTGTCGGAGGCGCCGTCGCAGCGCTCCGCCGCATCGCAGGCGCCGGTCGACGGCCGGCACTCGTCGGTCCGCTTCTGGTCCGCGGGGCAGGTGGGGCTCGTGCCCGAGCAGCTCTCCGCGAGGTCGCACTCGCCGGCGGCCGCGCGGCACTCGGTGCCCGCCGGCTTCATCGCGTCGCTCGGGCACGTGGTGCTCGCCCCGGTGCAGACCTCCGGCACGTCGCAGTCACCCGCCGCCGGACGGCACTCGGTGCCGGCCGGCTCGAGCACGTCCGCGGGGCAGTCGTTGGAGACGCCGTCGCAGCTCTCGGCGACGTCGCAGTCGCCGGCGGCCGCACGGCAGATTGCCGTGCTCTTCACATCGGCGGGACACGCGGCCTCCGTGCCCGTGCAGAACTCGGCCACGTCGCAGGCGCCCGCGGCCGCGCGGCACTTGGTGGTCGCCGGCTTGAAGGTGTCGGCGGGGCAGGTGGCGCTGGTGCCGGTGCAGAACTCCGACTGATCGCAGGGGCCCGCCGAGGCACGGCACTTGACGGTCGATGCCTTGAGGCCGTCGGCCGGGCAGTCGTTGGAGACGCCGTCGCAGCTCTCGGCCACGTCGCAGCCGCCCGCGGCGGCGCGGCAGACCGCCGTGCTCTTCGCGTCGGCCGGACAGAGGCCGCTCGTCCCGGTGCAGAACTCGGCGGCGTCGCAGGCTCCGGCCGCGGGACGGCATTCGGCCGTCGCCGGCTGGAAGGCGTCGGTGGGGCAAGTGGCGCTCGTGCCGGTGCAGAGCTCGGCGACGTCGCACGAGCCCGTGGCGCCGCGGCACTCGAAGGTGTCGGGCTTGAAGCTGTCGGCCGGGCAAGTGCCGCTCGTACCGGTGCAGAATTCCGCGACGTCGCACGGGCCGGCGGCCGGGCGACAGGTGGTCGTCGACGGCTCGAACTGGCAGCTCGAGGAGCAGCAGTCGCCGTCGACGAGGTTCCCGTCGTCGCACTGCTCGCCCGGTTCGACGACCCCATCGCCGCAGCACGCGCCCAGGATCGCGGCGTCGACGATGCTCTTGATGGAGTCGGGGAGCGTGGCCTGGTCGTTGATGCTGCCTTCGGTGCCGCCGAGCTGGGCGATCACCTCCGAGTACCGGTCGAAGAGCGTCGGGTCGGCGAGCTTGTCGCCGCAGGGCGAGGGGTTGGCGGGCGTCGGCCGCAGCGGGCAGAGGAGACCGTGCACCTGGGACGGTTGCGTGCCGGGCGTCAGCAGGTCGTAGTCGCCGAAGTACCGGGCCCAGCTCGCGACGCTGTCGTCGGGCTCACCGGGGGCCGAACTCGTGGTCTGCTCACCCGTGTCGGTGAAGAAGACAGTGACCAGTCGGGCGTCCGGGCGGAGCGCGCAATCCGTGCTCGGCACTGGCTGGCATCCGGTGCCGCCGAGCAGGTCGTTGATGGCGATGGCGGCGCTGCTGAAGCCGCGCTCGGTGTTGCTGCCGCAGTCCCCGGCCTTCACGTACGCGCACTGCGCCGTCCCGTTGCGGAACACGTCGATGTCCTTGGTGAACGGGCAGAGCACGCGGCGGCCCGGTCCAGGTGCGCCGGAGCAGACGTCGTTCGAGCTCGCTGGGACGTACAGGTCCGTGTAGGTGACGGCCATGCGCCAGTCGATGGGGCACGTCGCATGGGCGAGCTCGTCCGCAATGTTGGTGGCCGCCATCGAGAGGACCGCCTGCTTGTCGGTCATGGAGGGCGAGTTGTCGATCACCCAGAGGAAGTCGACCTTCACCGCTCGCGCCTCGCGCACTCCGAGCAGCAGCGCGAGCGAGAGCGCGGCGACGACACGTGCGCCGGTGGACCTCGTGATGGACTTCATCTTTCTCCCCTCCTGTTGCCGTGAGGCGCCTCGCGCGCCCGCCAGCGACTCGCCGCACGAGCAAGGGGGGTGCCACCGGAAGAGCGGCGCGCAGCGGGATGCGAACGCTCGCCACGGCTCGCAGCGGCGCATGATCGGGTGCGGCGTCCATGCGCGACGCGCGAGGCGCATATGCGGCGCCATGGCGGCGCGGTGAAGCGGGCGCGCAGCGGCGGCACTCTCGATTCTCACAGCTGATGTGGTGCCGGCCGTGGCGTTCGCGGGCCCCCGGATTTGTCGCAAACCGTGGCCACGGAATTTCTTGTCCGTGCGGTGGCGGCCCTCTACGCTCGAGAGCGGAGCGCCGAGCGCTCCGCACGGGATGAACTGCCTAGCTTTCGAGCCCGCTCCGGCGGCCTGAGATGCGCGCGCGACGCCGCGTCACGCCGGGGGCCGCCGCCCCCTGGCTCCTCCTCGCCCTGCTGCCGCTCCTCTCCCACCGGGGTGCCGCGCAGGTGGCGCCGACGGCGACGCTCACCTTCAGCTCGACGGCCGACACCTACGCCGACAGCGGCTCGGCGACCACCAACTTCAACTCCTCGACGGCGCTCCGCGCCGACGCCTCGCCCACCCGCATCATCTACCTCCGCTTCGCGGTCAGCGGGCTGAGCGGCCGCCAGGTCCAGAAGGCCCGCCTCCGCCTCGGGGTCAACGCCGCCAGCCCCGCCGGCGGCACCGTGCACCTCATCTCCAACCACACCTGGAACGAGGCCACCGTCACCTACAATACCCGGCCCGCGCTCGACGGCGCCGGCCTCCAGACCCTCGGCGCGGTCACCGCCGGCGCCACCGTGGAGTTCACCCTCGACGGGCAGATCACGGCCGACGGCGTCTACGACCTCGCGATCGACAGCACGAGCTCCTCGGCCGTCGGTTACAACTCCTCGCTCGCGACGAGCGGCCAGAAGCCCCAGCTCGTCCTCACCGTGGCGGCCCAGGCGCCGACGGTCAGCATCGCCCAGCCGCCCACCGGCGCGAGCTACTTCACGGGCGACGCGATCACCCTCCAGGCGAGCGCCCACGACAGCGCCGGCGTCGACCTGAGCACCCACGTGGTGTGGTCCTCCAACCTCGCCGGGCCGCTCGGCACGGGCGCGGTGGTCACCACCTCGCTCGGCCAGGGCACGCA
>VBKF01000239.1 GCA_005888095.1 Deltaproteobacteria bacterium
CAGCTGCGTGGAGGTGCAGATCGGCGCCACCTTGGCGATCGCCGCGTCGAGCTTCTCCTTGGCCGACTTGTGCTTCACCGCATCGAAGGTCTCGCACGACTCGTCATCGCGGGCGGGGTCGGCCTTCAGGGTCAAGTCCGCCATCTTCTTGTGGCACTTGATCACGGCCCGGATGGCCGTCCCGAAGGCCTTGCTGAGCGCGTCGCCACACTTCAGGGTGGCGGCGACGCCGCCCGACGGGTCGTCCTTGGTCTGCGGGACGCAGCCCGTGTCGTCGCTCGCGCACGACACGCCTGACCCTCCGTCGCTGCAGTCGAAATGCTGGCCGGCGGTCGGGGGCGCAGCGACTGCCGCACCTGCGGCCACCAGGAAGAATCCTCCGATGACAAATCCCAGAAGTCGTTTCATGCGCCCTCCTCCGTTGGCCTGTGTGAGCGCGAAATGCGCCGCAGATCGCCCCACCGGGTGGAGCGCCTGCCGCTTACCTCTGCGGCGTTTTCGCTGTCAATAGGGAATTTGTCGTTTTTGCTCGCTTGCGCACCGTGACGCGGCGTGACGAGCCGGGTGCCGTTCGATATGCCTGGTTTCCTGGCGTCGGTCTGCCCACTTTCGCCGGGGGTAACTCCCCAGAACGACGGAGTCGGCGCTGCCTGAGCCGCCAGGTCATCCGCGTAAAATCCCCGATGGCCCAACCTGTTCGGGCGCCGCCGTGTGTCGACGGCCGCACGTTGGAGTGGTCCTTGGTGGCGGCGACACGGCTGGCATCGCCGTTGCATCGGGTGGCGCGGCGGTGCAGGCAGGTGAAGTGCTGGCCTAGCCAGATTTCTGTGGCGGCCGAGCCGTAGCCCGCCCCGTGCTCGGCGGCGCGCGTCTTCGCCCCCCTCCGCGTGGGCGACCCCCGCGGGCACGCCGGCAGCTGGCTCCCACGGAGGCACACGTCCCCCCGGGGCTCGAACCGCGCGCCTTGACCTTGCCCGGGGGGCGGGCGAATACTACGCGGCCAGGGAGGTTACCGTGGCAACCGCGCGGGACCGGCAGCCAGCATGCGGATTCTGTGAGGGGACCGGTCTCTGGCCGGATCCCGAGGGCGACGCACCGCCGGACCCGTGCCCGCTCTGCGAAGGCAGCGGCGTCACCCCCCAAGAGATTCGCGCGGCGGACGACGCTCCATCGGGTGACCCCCCAACCCTCACGCGCCTGCTCTCGCTGCTCGGGCGGTTGACGCAGCCCGAGCGGCAGCGTCTGTACGAAGAGCTGCACGCCCGGTACGACTGCCGCATCTACCGCTGAGCCCGCGCCTCGGGACCTTCCTCTCCCGCCAGCCGGAACACGCGCTGCTTCCCGTGCAGGCTCCGCGTCTTGACGAAGCTCGCCGTGCGCGTCGCGCCGGCGAGGCGAACCTCGAGGGCCAACGTGAGGTCCCGGTTGCCGGTATCGAGCGCGCGCACGTCGGCGCCCCTGCCGCGCGCCGTGAGCCGCATGCGGCCGCCGCCGAGGTCGCGGAGCTTCACGAAGGCCCTGCCGCCGCTGGTGTCGACGCGGCCCGCGAAACCCTGCCGCGCGGCCTTCATCGGGACCGAGCGGGAGAAGATCGCCATCCGCTCGCCGCCGGGCGTGGCGACGGAGAGCGCGACGCCGGCGCCCACGTCGAGCGGGCCCGGCGGTGACGACAGGACACCGGCGGCGGCGAAGGCGCCGCCGCCGCGGCGCGGAAAGGCCAGGCGCGCGTGGCTCAGCGCGAGCCTGCCGGCGAACACCACCTGATCGCCCGTGCCGACCCGGGTCTCGAGCGTCAGCGTCTTCTGGAACGCCGTGAGCTCGTTCAGCTGCTGCGGGGTCAGGATGCTCGTGACGCCGTGCCGGTCGTCCAGGTTGCGCCCGCGGCCGAAGACGAGGCAGTCGTCCAGGGTCGAGTCGCACGGACGGACGACGTCGAGCAGGAAGGGTGCGCTGCCGTCGTGCAGGTAGGGCGCGGTGCTCCAGACGTCGTTCAGCACCGGCGTGACGTAGTCGCGGAGAATGCGGCGGGGGCCGGGAATCGGCACGTTGGCGTTCGGGAAGCTCCCGGTCTTCTGCGCGATGATGTTCGGGTCGGTCCCATCGAAGACGTTGGCCGTGCCGACGTTGTTCCGCAGGAACGGGTTGTTCTGGTCGGCACCCGCCGGCGACGCCGGATCGAAGCCCTCCTCGGCCGTGCGCGGGCGCTTGTCCGTGAAGAACTGCCGGTCGCCGGTCACCGGCCCGCTGTCGTGGCAGCGCGCGCACTGCGTCTGCGGATCGTTGAACAGCAGCCGCCCGCCTTCCATCGCCGCGTCGGGCCGGTTCGGGTTCTTCACGAACTCCGCGAGCGAGTATACGAAGTCGGCCAGATGCGTCAGCCGGATGCCGGCGGGCAGGTTGCGGTTCGGGGCGCCCAGGTCATCGTTCACGTCGACCGGGTTGGACGAGGTCGCGGGATTCCGCTGGACGAGCGCGCCGAGGCAGCCGTGGGCGCCGACCTCGGGGTCGGCGCTGAAGGTGTTGACGTCTTCCCGGCCGTCGCAGTCCCCGGCGCCCATGAGCGTGCGCAGGGTGTGCTCGAAGTCCTCCACCTCGTCGCGGTCGCCGTTCCAGTGGATGGTGAGCATCGGGTTGAAGTAGCGGTCGCGATCCGCCGCCGGGATGTTCGGCGGCACCAGGTCCGCCCGCATCCGGCAGAGGTTGCCGTCGCCGCAGGCGGCGTCGAAGAAGCACTCGGTACCCGGGGTGTTGGTGCAGTGTCCGGGCGCGAACCCCGCACGGCCGCGCAGGTCCATGGTGTTCCGGAGCGACGACCCGAGCTGCGAGAAGTCCCAGGTGCGGCCGTCCTGGCCGCCGAAGTCCGCGTGGCAGGTGGAGCAGGTGACATAAGACGCGTCGCGCGACGTGCTCACGACGCTTCCCGGGACGCGGCCGGTGAGGCGCGCATCGTCGAAGAGCGGGGCCGCTTGCCCGAGGCCGATTCCGTTCGGCACGCTCGAGTCGCGCGCCGCCGTGTTGAAGAGCGTCTTCCCGTCGAGGATGGCGGGGAAGGTCGGGTCGCAGACCGCCACGGCCGTCCCGCCGAAGTCGATCGTGTCGTTGGCGACGCAGCTCGGGTCGTCTGCCTGGCGCTTGACGCTCAGCACCGGATCGGCGAGCAGCAGCGGCACGCAGTCGGAGCCCGGCGCGCAGTCGTTGCTGGTCGCGCAGGGCCGGGCCGCGTCGGCGCTGCACCGCAGGTTGGCGGGTGTCCCGGAGGTGGGCTCCGCCGGCTCGGCCGAGGCCGCCACCACCACGTTGCGCGCCAGGTAGTTCGCGACGTACGCCGCCTGCCCGCCGGGCGCCAGGCGCACGGCAAAGGGCGCGGTGCCGATGCCGTCGGGCACCGCGCGCATCCGCGACGTCCCGCTCGCCATGTACGTCGCGGTGTCGAAGTCGAGGCCCGTGTTCACCACCTTGTAGCGCCTCGCGGGATCGGGCTCGCTCGCGTCGAAGCGCACCGGGTTGTAGCCGTGGATGGTGGTGAGCTGCGCCTGGGGCGCGATCCGGAACGGCGCCTCGTCGGTGATCGCGAGGGGCGCGTCGGCGAGGCACGGCTGCGTCGGGTCGGCCCCGCCCGGCCCGTTCGACGACGGCTCGCCGAAGAGCGTGGTGACGTCCCCGCCCTGCCCCTTCCGCGTGTTGAAGATGTGGAAGCTGTTGGACATCTGGTCGACGACGAAGGCGACCGTCCCGTCGGTGGAGAACTCGATGTCGGTCGCGTTGTTCGCCCCGTCGACGTCGAGCTTGCCGACGACGTGACCGTCGCCGCCGTCGAGCTGGTAGATGCCGAAGCGCGTGATGTCGTGGAGGGACGGCTGATAGATGTTGCGCATGGCGGCGGCGTCCGGGAAGGGCACCGGCTTGCGGTGCTTCCTTCGCCGGGGCGGTGCGGGCTCGGGGAACGGGCTGTAGGTGAGGAGCGGGAAGAGCTCGGCGCCCGGCTGCCCCTTGAAGCCCGGGAACCGCTCGAAGAGACCCTTGCTGACGTTGTTCTCCTGCGTCCCGCCCACCCAGATCTGCCCGGCGAGCGGGCCGGCGGGGACGATCGCGATCGCCGAGAGCAGGTTGAGCGGGCCCTGGCCGGAGCTCTCGGTCTCGCACGTCGTGGTGTCGGCCGGGATCGCGAACACCGTCACCGCCCTCTTCCCCGCCACGTCGACGACGCTCACGTGCGCCTCGGTGCCCGGCTCCTGGGTGAGGAAGTGCGTGACGTACGCCTTGCCGGCGTCGCTGACCGCGATGGCGCGCGCGTTCGGCCACGCGAGCTGGACGCGTGCGAGCACGGTGAGCCCGAGGTCGAGCAGGACGAGCTCGCTGGTTCCCTGGCACGTGACGAGGACGCCGTCGCCGCCCGGGGTGGCGGCGACGCCGTAGGGGTTGCAGCCGAAGCCGAGGTCCGTCTGGAGCCGGGTGCCGAGGTCGGCCTGGTCGAGCCGCGACACCGTGTCGCCGTTCTGATCGGCCGTGAAGACATACCCCGCGGCGAGCGCGAGCGTGCGCGGGTACTTCCCGACCGCCGCCTCGTGCGTGAGCGTCCCCGCGTGGCTCGCATCGAACTCGAGCCGCCCGACGGTGTCCGAGTCGGGGTTCACGACGAAGACGTGGCCGTCGGGGGCGACGGCGAGCGGGCTCGACCGCGTCGGCGCTGCCGCCGCCACGCTGGCCACCGCAACGGCGGCCGCGATGATCCAGGCGGCGCTCCGCGACACGCTCGATTCTACCCGCCGCCGGACGGATGATGCGAGCGCGGGCTCACGCTTCGAGCCGGAAGCGGATCGGCACGGTGACACGGCTCTCCACCGGCACGCCGTCGCGGTGCGCAGGGATGAAGCGCCAGCGTTCGCGCACCGTGGTGAGGGCCGACTCGTCGAGCGCGGGATAGCCGGAGGACCTGGCGACCCGGACCTCGGCGGCGTGGCCGTCGGGCGCCACGACCACCTCGAGGAGCACGACGCCTTCCATGCCGAGGCGGCGAGCGACCAGCGGATAGGGCGGCAACGGATTCGCGCCGTACGCGGCGCCCGTGCCTCCCGCGCCGTCGCCGCCGCCCCCTGCTCCGCCAGCGTCGCCGGCGCCGTTGCCGGGCACGACACCTTGCCCGCGGCTCGATGCCGAGCCTTCGCCGGTGGCCGTCCGACTCGGCTCCCTGCGGCGCGCCGGTCGGCGACGCGGGGTCGGGGTGGGAAGAGGAGCGGCGTCGAAAGCCGCGGGAGTCTCGGCCGGGCCCGGCGCCGCCGCGTCGCCGGAGCTCCCCGTGCCAGCGATCAGCGAGACCGAAAACGCGACGAGCGGGGGCCGCGAGGGCCCCGACGCCACGCGCGCGACGAGCAGGATCGCGAGACCGTGGACCAGGGCCGAGGCGGCGAGCGCCGCCCGCAGGCCGCCTTGACCGGAAGGGTCGGGCTCGCCGCCCGCCACGATCACTTCTTGCGAGGCGTCAGGTCCAGATCGGGCGGCGGCGTCTCCGGCAGCTTCCATCGGATGTACGGCTTGTCCCGCAGCTCGTGATACGCGTTGGCGGCCTCGATCGCCTGGTGGAAGAGGGGCTCGAACGCCGGGAAGTCCTCGCGGGCGAGCGCGTCCTCGATCGGCTTCCACTTCTCGGCAAGGAACTGGTTCAGGTTGTCCTCGTACTTCGGACGAGTGAAGGCCGCGAGCTCCATCAGCCCGCGCACCTCCTTCAGCTGGAACTTGGCGAGCGGCCAGTTGCCGGCCTTCGCGGCGTAGTAGAGCTTCCAGGTCCGCGCGCCGATCTCGGGCATCAGGCGGCCGAGGCCCGGCTGGACGACCGCGACGTCCTCGAGCGTCATCTCGCGGTGGCCGGACCAGACCGTGACGTCCTTCAAGCTCTTCTCGTCGGGCATGCGCGCTCGTCCTCCGCGGCGATGCCATAGTCGAAAGGCGCCGGCACACGCAAGCCGAGCGCCGCGCCGGCAACGAGCAGGAGCGCCCCCGCCTGCGGCAGCGTGAGCCACCCGGCCACGAGTGCATCCGTGGCGCCCGGGTCCCGGAGTATCTCGAGCGCGAAGCGCACGAGGCCGAGACCGATGCAGGCGCGACGCGCGACCGTGCCGGGGGCCGCCCGCGACGGCGAGAGGAGGAGCAGGAGCCCGAGGTCGCTCGCCGCGGAGTAGAGCTGGAGCGGGTGGCGAGCGGGCGGCCCGAGATCGGGAAACACGACGGCCCACGGGACGGCGCTCGGACGCCCGTAGCAGCACCCGGCGAGGAAGCAGCCGATGCGCCCGATGGCGAGCGCCAGGATGCCGGCGGGGGCGAGTGCGTCGAGCAGCTCGCGCGCCGGCCGGCGTGTGAGACGAGCCGTAACCCACACCGCGCCCAGCCCTGTCGCCACGCCGCCCGTCGACGCGAGACCACCGCTCCAGAATCGACCCTCGCCGCCGTGCATCGCCCGGAAGAGCCAGTGCGCGCCGGCGAGCGCCGCGACGGCCGTCGCCGCGGCGGCCGCGAGCGCGGGCGTCGGATTGCGCGCCCGCCGAAGCGCGAGCGCGAAGCCCGCCGCCACACCGAGGGCGACGGCGAGCGCGTGGCTCGAAACGGCGACCCGTGCGCCGGCGAGCGTGAACGCGAGCTCGGGATGCACGCGGATCTCTTCCAGCAAGCGCCGGGCCGCGACCGACGCGTTACCGGCCGCCCGCCGGCGGCAGCGCACGTAACGTCACGCAGCGAACTGTTTCGCGCGCCCAGCGCAACGACCCGTCTCGACCGCGAAACCCTGCGCCGGATCGAGTGCCGGCATCGATTGACGGTCGAGTCCGCGCGGGCGTAGAGCGCTGGGGCGATGGTGATCGTCGTTGTCGCGATCGTTGGCGCCCTGCTTCTTGCCGCCGATCCGGGGCGCGCGGCAACTACGGTCCTCGTGATGACCGGCGACGCCGCCGTCGGCGGCGAGCGGCTCGACTCGATCTCCGCTCCGAGCGCCAGCCGCGACACGGCAACCTTCCTCGGCGGGACGAGCGCGGTGCTCGCGACCAGCGGCGGCGTGTCG
>VBKF01000240.1 GCA_005888095.1 Deltaproteobacteria bacterium
TGAAGGCCTCGTCCTCGCGCCCGATGTCGGGCGAGATGCGGAAGCGCAGGATCGTCCATGCCGCCGACACAGCGTCCTTCCAGCCGATCTTCTTCCCGTCCGAGTAGCCCCGCCCGTAGTAGGCAATCGGCACCTCGTGGATGCGGCAGCGCAGGTGCGCCACCTTGGCGGTGAGCTCGGGCTCGAGGCCGAAGCGCTCCGAGCGGATGGGCAGGCGCTTCAGGATGTCGGCCCGGAAGACCTTGTAGCAGGTCTCCATGTCGGTGAGGTTCAGGTTGGTGCACATGTTGGAGAAGAGTGTGAGCAGCTTGTTGCCGACCGTGTGCCAGAACATGAGCACCCGGCCCGGGCTCGCGTAGCGCGAGCCGTAGACGACGTCGGCGTGGCCGTCGAGGATCGGCTGGATGAGCCGCGGGTACTCGGCGGGGTCGTACTCCAGGTCGGCATCCTGGATGATCGCGAGGTCGCCGCTCACGTGCGGGACGGCTGCCCTCACCGCGGCGCCCTTGCCCTGGTTGTGCGCCTGGAAGACGAGCACGAGGCGGTTCGCCGGCGTGTCCGGCGTCGCGGCGCGCAGCTCCTCGAGCACGGTGCGCGTCCCGTCGGTCGAGCAGTCGTCGACGACGATGATCTCCTTTGGGAGGGGGACGGCCATGACCCGCTCGAGGAGGGTCCGGACGGTGCCGACCTCGTTGTACACCGGGACGATGACCGACAGGCGGGGCCCGTCCATGGGCGGAGATTGTCGCAAGCCCCGGGAGGGCCTTCAAGGCGGGATTGCCGCGGCCCGCGTTTCGCTCTAGGCGAGGCTCATCCACCCGCGCGTCCGGGGTTCACGAAAGGGAGGTGCAGAATGCGAAGGGTTGCGGTTACCGGGTTCGCATTGTCGCTCGCGCTCGGCATGTCGGCGGCCTCATGGGCCGCGGAGCAAGGGGGCGGCAAGGAAGTCAGCGTCAAGGGCGAAGTGATCGACACCTTCTGTTACAGCACCATGGGGGCGAAGGGTCCGTCCCACAAGCAGTGCGGGATCGAGTGCGCCCACAAGGGCATCCCCGTCGGGCTCCTCGACCCGAGCACGGGGAAGATCCACATCCTGCTCCCCACCAAGGACAAGACCGCCCTGTCAGACGACGTGGTCAACAAGATGGGCGAGACGGTGACGGTCACCGGCCACGAGCACATGAAGGGCGGGCTGGCCTTCCTGACCGCCGAGTCGGTCAAATGATGAGCGGGTGCTAGAGACGCTGCTCCCCGGAGCGCAGCGCCTCCAGAACGTCCATCCGCTCCTCGTCCACTTCCCGCTCGCGTTGCTGCCCGCGAGCGCGCTCGTCTACGTTCTCGCCTGGCTCGCCGGACGGGACGCGTGGGCGTGGACGGGACTCTGGCTCTTGGTGCTCGGAGCCGTGTCCGCGGCGGCGGCGGCGACGACGGGGCTGCGCGCGGACGAGGGCGTGATGGTCGACCCCTCGGTCCGCGAGCAGCTCCTCGATCCGCACCGGCGGCTGATGCTGACCACGGTCGGGCTGAGCATTGCGCTGGCGGCGTGGGCGGCGGCGGCACGGCCCCTGCCGGCGCGCGGCCGGGGTGTCTTCCTCATCCTCCTCGTCGTGCTGCTCGCGCTCATGTCGCGCGGCGCGGACTACGGCGGCCGGATGGTCTACGACTACAACGCGGGGGGCAACGCCTGCCCGCAGCCCATCGAGTTCACCCGTTGAGGCGCGCCGCGGGGCTCAGCTCGCGAACGGCCAGTAGCCGTGTCTCACCTGGTACGCGGGGGCCCACTGGGTCAGCATCGACGGGTTGGCGGGGCCGAAGCCGCACGGGCCCACGTGCTCCTTGTCCCGATACTGATACGCCTGCGGGCTGTGCACGGCGTGGCACAGGCGGCAGGACTCGGGGTGCAAGCGGTCCATCTCGACCCCGACGTGTCCGCGCGGCACGTCCACGTCGAAGACGTCGTGTGCCATGGCACGGCGCAGCCGCAGGTTGGGGCCGTCACGCCAGTCGTAGGCGCCGAAGGCCCAGCGGCCGTCGGCGAGCTTTTCGGCGATTCTCAGCTCGAACAGCCTCGGTCGCGGCGCCGTCTTCAGGAAGAAGCGATGGACGACGCGGGTGCCGACGGGATAATTCCACACCTCCTGCCCCGCTCCGTTCCAGCGGCGCGTGATCCGCGCCCCATGCGGCAGCAGGGCTCCGTGATCCTCGTCGAAGACGTCGCTTCGGGTGACGTCCTCCGGCGTGAAACGGGCCGGCCCGTTGCTGGGAGGCCCGTTCAGGCCCGGGACACCGTCGAACAGGACGTAGCCATCCCTCTCCACGAGGTCGGCCGGCAGCTCATCGGGCAGTCCAAGCGATTGCGGCCGGCTCCCCTTCCCTTGGTGAGCAGCGGCCAACCCGCCGAGAAGCAGAAGTGCGGCAACCAGGACCCGCATGCGTCATCATCACGGGTACCATCGCGGTTGCCCGCGACGTTAACGCAGCCGCTGCAGCACCTGTTCACCCCTCACGCGCGCTCACGACGCGTGGGCGTGCGGCATCGGTAGGACCCCCAGGAGCGCGGTCAGGGCCAGCACGACGGCGGCGACGACGACCTCGAGCCGGACGGCTCGAACGAGCCTTGCCTCGGCCTCCGGGTCTCCGCGACCCATCGCGGGGACGTGGCCGAAGTGGTTCGTGGCGCCGAGGGTGAGGAGCACGCCGACGACGCCGAGCTTGACGACCAGCGTGCGCCCGTACGGGCTTCCGGCGAGCAGGTGGAGGTGGCGCACGTGAACGAAGGCCGCGTATGCGCCCGCCGGCAGGAGCACCGCGAGGGCAGCCGTCGCCTGGATGCGCATCCGGGCCGCGACCGCGACCGGGACGGGACGCGGGAGCAGCGCGAGCTGGACGAGGCCGCCGAGCCAGGCAGCGGCGGCGAGCAGGTGCGCCCAGTCGATCACGGCCGGCAAGGCGCCGTGCGCGCCGGCGTGGCCCTGGAAGCTGCGCAGGAGCAGCCAGGCGGCGGCGACCGCGGCGAGCCGTCCCGGGGGCAGCCGCCTACCCGCCACCAGCGCGGCAAGACCCGCGGAGCGACCCAGCCAGAGAAGACCCCAGCGCGTCCGCAGGAGATCCACGACGAGCGTGGCGCCGTGCACCCCGGAGACCTCGTACATGCGGAGCGCGGTCAAACCGAACTCAGCCGGCAGCACGAGGCCGAGCGCCGCCGCCGCCCGCCACTGCCACCGCCGACCGGTCGCCGAAGGCGGTACCAGGAGGGCCGCGGCGACGAGCCCGCCCACGAGCAGGATCGTCGCCGCGAGGTCGGCCCAGCCGAGCGCGGCGAGGGCTGCGTTCACGAGTCCTTCACGGTGAACGTGAAGTGGCCGTCCGTCGGGTGCGTGTCGACGGACACCACCGACCAGCTGACCGTGTAGCTGCCGGGCGCGAGACCCGGCAGCGATACGGCGATGACGTTCGACTCGGGGTGCTCGAGCGGCCCCGTTTCGATGCGCTTCCCGGTAGCGTCGGTCACCTCGACCTTCGAGAAGGCAGCCTCGACTCCCTCCGTGAACCTGAGGGTGAGCGAGGAAGGAGGCGAACCGACCGTCGATCCGACGCGCGGCTCGGCGTGCTCCAGGAAGGCGTGGCCGTGCGCCGCCGGGGCCAGCAGAAGCGACAGCGCGGCGACGGCGGCCGCGAGGTCGAGGCGCGGGGTCATGACGCGGCCGTCCCCGGCATGGGCGTGGGCGGTCGCATCCCGCCGATCGGCTGCCATCGCGTCCGGGGGAGGATGTCGTCGATGAAGAGGTCGACGATGAAGATGACGCCCCAGTCGAGCTCGTCGTTGGCCGCCTGGTTGAGCGGGAAGCGTCCGGCGACGCCCAGCTCGACCCAGCGGTCCATGTAGACGAAGCCCGGCGTGACGAAGACCTTCGACCGTCCCTGCTCCTCGCCGTTCACGCCGTGCTCGAAGTTGAACTCGGCGTCGCCGATGAAATTGCTGAGCGGCCAGGCCAGGCCGAAGTCGTGCACCGCCTGCTGCAGGTAGGGGATGCTGTACTCGATCGCGACGTTGTGGGCGAGCGTCGTCGTGCGGGCGCGATCGATCGCGATCTCGAAGCCCGCGTCTCCCTGGACGCCAAACGGGCGCAGGTACTCGAGCGCGTCTGGCAGCTCGTTCAGCCCCTTGCCGTAGAGCAGGAATGGCTTGAAGGACGCGTTCTGCTCCACGCGGACCCTCTCGGTACCGGTCGGCGCCGTCGACTCGAGCGCGATCGACGCGATCGCCTCGTGCACGGGGTCTACGAAGAACGCGTACTTGAGCGTGACGCCGAGGTTGTCGAAGCCGCTCGCGTGCGGCTTGGCGGCCGGCTTGGGGGTGATGTCGAGCCAGGACGAGTCGAGCGTCAGGCTGAACCGATCCGAGATCTTCTTCTCGAGGCCGAAGCCGAAACTCAACGTCCGTCCATCTCTCGCGTGATCCCACTCGGGCCGCGCGATCACGAACTCGTTCTTCGGGTTGACGTCCTCCGTGATGAACGGCTCGATGAACGACCGCTGTCCGACCACGCCGTGGGCATGCGCCCTCCCCGCGGCGATGCCGCAGAGCAGGATGCCCACGGCGCCCATCTGCTTCCGCATGAGCGCCTCCTTCGTGCGTTTTGGCGGTGACTTACCGCTTCAGGCGAGCACGAAGGACGCTCTCGGCGGGTCGGTGGGCGGCTGGGGCGACGGCTCGGTCCGGACGGCGAGCGAGGCCCTCAGGACGGGCGAGTCCGTGAAGGCGGGACGACCGGCAGCGGCGAGCGGCATGACGCCCCGGAAGGCGGGCGCCGGGACCCCCTCGCCGGTGCGGTGGCAGGCGCTGCGCAATGCGACCCCTGCGGCCTCATGGCACCGCGGCCCGGTCGCGTGATGGCACCCGGCGCGGCGGGCGTGCATGGGGCATCCGGACGGGCAGTGATGGCAGCCACGCCCGGCGGGCGGCCCGTTCACCGCCGCGGCTGACAGGAGCGCCAAGACCACCCCGACGGCGCACACGCGGCGGCCCATGACCCGCAGCATACGCCATGCGACGCTACCGGAGCATTGCGCATCTCTCAAGCGCACGCCTACGCCGGCGCGCTCCGCCCGTCAGGGGAAATGCAGCCGGGTCCCGTGGTGCTTGACGCGGAAGGGGAGGCTCATGCGGGAGAGGAAGCCTCCCACCTCGTACGTGATGTCGACGGGAACGGGGGTCGTGCTGGCTGCCGGCAGCGTCGCGCCCTGGATGCGCACGCCCATCAGGAAGGAGAGCTGGCCGCTGCGGTGGAGCGTCCGCACGCCCACCGCGGCGCGGCCGTCGTCGCTCCGCCCGACGAAGAGGCTGCGGCCACGTTGTGCCAGGCCAGCGGGGAGATATGCGGTCGCGATGACCGTCCCGCCGCTGCTGATTCGCAGGATCGCCGGCGCGCCGGGGAAGTCCGGCGTCGCGGTGGCCCCCGGGGCGAAGATCGCGCGAAGATTCAGCGTCCGCGTGGTGAGGTTGCCCGAAACCAGCGTCGTCTGCCCGGCAAACTGATCGGGGTCCGGACGCGGCGTCGCCAGGCAGCTGAGGCGCACCGACAGCATCCCGGGGCCGAAGGGCGGACCGAGGCCGCTGCTGGCCGTGATGCCGACCAGCGTGAAGCGCCCATCGCCGGTGGGAGGCCCGATCGGCGCGCCCGCGACCATCGTCCCCCCTGCGGCCGCGACGCCGGTCGTGAGGGTGAGGGGCACGGCGACCGTGCTCCCGTTCATCGCAACGACGACGGGAACCGTGGCCGTGAG
>VBKF01000241.1 GCA_005888095.1 Deltaproteobacteria bacterium
GGCCTGCGGGCCATTCAAGGCACGGAGCGCGGATCAGCGCCGACGGAGCGAGCCGAGGTACGCGACGAGGTCCCAGGGCGCCCGGGCATCATCGAACGCCGAGGCGTAGGACGGCATGGGTGTGCCGTCGAGCCCGCTCATGAGGGTCCGGTAGAGGTCGGCCGGCTCCGCACCGCCCTTGAAGCGGGCCGGGTAGCGAAGGTCGGCCGGCCGGATGG
>VBKF01000242.1 GCA_005888095.1 Deltaproteobacteria bacterium
CCGTCCGCCGTCTCCGCCATCGGGATGTCGTCGCGCTTCACCTCCCGGTACCGCGGGTCCATCATCTTGTGGCTCGCGGGCAGGTTCGCCCAGAGCTGGAAGCCCCACATCCGGCCCTGGCTGTCGCCCTTCGGCATCTCCTGGTGGACGATGCCGCTCCCCGCCCAGCCGTGACTGAACACGACGGGCTGCCCGGCGCCCCAGTCCTTGTAGTAGAGGTCGATGGGTGTGGAGTGTTCGCGACCGACAGCGATGCTGCTCATCACGCTCCTCCTTCCGTTGGTCATGGATCAGATTTTCGGGGCTACGCGAGTCGCCTGAGTCGCCGACACTGTACCATCGAAACCTGCGGTCCGGCGGCGCACTCACCGCAACCACCGTGCCGCCCCCGAAAACGGCGCCGGCGGAGAGATCCCAGCGCTCATGCGCCGATCCTTCGGCATCCGTGCCGATCTCTCGGCACAACGATGCGGAGCGCGGCGGGGAGATGCCCCCTCAGCTTTGCGTGCCCGACCGACGCTGCTGGCGGTAGCGCCGGATGAGGGCGTTGGTAGAGCGGTCGTGCCGGAGCGTGAGCTTCACATCAAAGGCCCGGGTGCACGTTCATCGGCGAGAACGTCGGGTGGCCGTCGGGCGAAGCGGCCGGGGGTTTCTGGTCGGGCGACGGCGCGGACGGGAGTGGCTGGCCAATCGCCAACCGCATCGCCGCGATCTCCTCGTGCTGCATCACGATGATTTCCTGCGCGAGGCGCCGGAGCTGCTCGTTGCGCCCGTAACGCAACTCAGCCTGCGCCATGTCGATCGCACCTTGATGATGCGGAACCATCGTCGCGACGAAGTCAGCGTCCACGTCGCCGGAGGGCTTCACGTCCATGGCGGCCATCATCTTCGCCATGGCAGCGTCGTTTTCGGCCAGGAACAGTGCCTCCATACTCGTGGCGAGAGACGTCGCGCCACCGATCAGCGCCACCGCCAACAGCGCCGATCGCGCAGGGAAGAGAGCGTGGGGGAAGCGATACATCGGGGCGCCTTTCATCACCGTGGTTCCCTACGCGGCGAGATCGTCTCTCACGGGCTCGATCTCGTGGGTGAAGAGGATGAGCTTCTGGCCGCTGTCGAAGCGGACGGTGAAGAGCTCGCGGCCGAGGTTCTCGCGCTGCGACACGAGAGTCCCCAGCGTAGCCCGTCGAACGATCCCTCCCGGGCATACAATGGTGCACGCCGAGCGGCAGCGCGTCCCTGGAATGAGCGACATGGCTGTCTCCTTCCCTCGTTCAGGCTGCAGTGAAGGTGGTCAGGTCAAAGCGCGCCCCTTTGAAGGTTCCGCAGAGCCGGAGGAGCGTGATGCTCGGCGCCATCGCTGTACCCTCCGCTCTCGGTTCTCAGGCAAGTTCGATGCCAGGCCGATGGACACGCTTCCGACTCGCGACTCTTCCGCGGCGTAGCGGCCTCGCGCCCCCTGCCCTCTTGTCTGCCGACCTGTCGGCACACATGCCGAGCCGTCGGCAGCTCCCGTCCCTCCGTCCTCCAACATCCACACCCCAGCGATGGTCCGGATGATGCACTCGGGACGGTCGGGAGGTACACCGAGATGACCGGGTTGCCCATGCTGGTCATGGTAGGCGTGCTCGCCGCCGCCGCGGTCGTCCGCGGCGTGCCGATGGTTCGGGACGCAGCTCGAGTGCGACGTCGGGGCGAGCCGCGTTTGCCCGGATGACCACGCGGCATCTCTGATCCAGCGGGTCCGGCGAAAGCGCACGAGCAGAAACACGGGGTGCCGTCATGAAGGTCGGATTCATCGGGCTCGGTCACATGGGAACGGGCATGGCAGCGAACCTGCTCCGGGCCGGCCACGAGGTCACGGTCTACAATCGCACGCCCAGCAGGGCGCGAGCGCTGGTCGAGCATGGAGCGCGCGCCGCCGCCCAGGTGGCAGACGCCTGCCGGGGCGATGCCGTCATCACGATGCTGGCAGACGATGGGGCCGTCGAAGGCGTCGTATTCGGCGAGAACGGCGTGATCGAGGTCCTGGGCAAGGGCGCGATCCACGTCTCCATGAGCACGATCAGCGTCGCCTTGTCGGAAAGGCTCGCCGCAGCGCACGCGGACGCGGGCCAGTGTTTCGTCGCGGCACCGGTCTTCGGACGGCCAGAAGCAGCGGCGGCGGGCAAGCTCTTCATCGTCACCGCGGGCGCGCCGGATGTCGTCGAGGCCTGCCAGCCTCTCTTCGAGGCGATGGGGCAGAAGACCTTCCCCGTCGGCGATGAGCCCAAAGCCGCGAACCTCGTCAAGCTCAGCGGCAATTTCCTCATCGCCTCGGTGATCGAGGCGCTCGGCGAGGCCCTGGCGCTCGTCGGCAAGGCCGGCGTCGACGGGCATCGATATCTCGACCTCCTGACCTCCACGCTCTTCACCGCACCTGTCTACAAGAGCTATGGAGGGCTGATCGCCGAGCGGAAGTTCGAGCCCGCAGGGTTTGCTGCAGCGCTGGGTGAGAAGGATATCCGGCTCACCCTCGCCGCGGCGGAAACCCTTCGCGTGCCGATGCCGCTGGCAAGCCTGCTCCGCGATCGGTTTCTAACGCTGCTCGCTCACGGCGGCGAGGCGCTCGACTGGTCGGCGATCGGACAGCTCGCGGCGAAGGACGCCGGCCTCGGGGACTCGCCGAGCGGATCCCAGCGCAAGCAGGAGTACTGAAGGTCGACTCTTTGGAGGAATGTCCCATGACGCGCGCTCTTGATCGCCCTCTCGGCTCGGCCGCGTTCGGCCTGCTCCTCCTCTCCGCGGCAATTCCGGGGACGGCTTTCGCGGAAATGGCGGACAAAACCGCAGTCTCGCGCACTGCGGAGGTCGACGGCGTAACATTCCGTTATCTGACGGCCGGCCGCGGTGCACCGCTGATCCTATTCCACGGCTACGCAGAGAGCTCGCGCATGTGGAGGCTCGCAAACGAAGTTGCCGATGCCGCTCCTGGTGATCGGCGGCGAGAGGGCCCTCGGCGACGTACTGGGTGAGCAGGCGAAGCTCGTCGCCTCGGATGTGACCGTCGCCGTGCTGAAGGACACTGGACACTGGCTGCTTGAGGAACGGCCCAAGGAGACGACCGCCGCACTGGAGAAGTTTCTCTGACCCATGAGGATCGCGCGATGTCGATGCAGTCAGGTTCATAGCCCCATTTAGCCGCCAGAGTTTACGTAACCGGCCCCTGAATGAGCCGATCGCCGCGTACGGCCGATCGTGATGAACACGCGTGACAAGCACGACGCGCCGACGCCCAGCGTGGGCGCGGCACACCAGACGGCGCCTGCCGACCGGCCGGCATTCGTGCCGACAGATCGGCACACAGACCCTCGGCCGTCCGGCCAGCGGCCCTCCCTCATCCAGGAGTAGTTTCACGGGCGCGCGGTTTCCGGGTCGGCGAGCTCTCGAGCTCGCAGCGGCACGGCGGTTGCGATCGGAGACGACGAGGCAATGCCGCGAATCATGCGAACGGAAGGGCCGATAGGTTGAGCGATGTGGATCGTCCGCCTCGCACTCCGCCGCCCGTACACGTTCATCGTGATGGCGATGCTGATCGCCATAGGGGGCGTTCTCACCATCGCCCGGACGCCCGTCGACATCTTCCCCGAGATCAACATCCCGGTCATCTCGGTCATCTGGCAGTTCAGCGGCCTCTCGCCGAACGAAGTCGAGGGCCGCATGGTCACCATCTCCGAGCGGGCGATGACGACGACCGTCAACAGCATCGAGCACATCGAATCGCAGTCGATCGCCGGCGTGGGGCTGATCCGCGTCTTCTTCCACCCCGACGCCAGCATCGGGGCGGCGGACGCTGAGGTGACGGCGATCAACCAGACCCTCCTCCGCACCATGCCGCCGGGGACGACGCCCCCGCTGATCATCCGCTACTCGGCGTCGAACGTCCCGATCCTCCAGCTGGCTCTCCAGTCGCCGACGCTCTCCGAGCAGCAACTCTACGACTACGGCCTCAACTTCATCCGCACCCAGCTCGCGACCGTGCAGGGCGCGCAGGTGCCGCTGCCGTGGGGCGGCAAGGTGCGCTCGGTCATGGTCGACCTCAACCCCGAGGCACTCTACGCGAAGGGATTGTCGGCGTTCGACGTCTCCGCCGCTCTGGGCAGCCAGAACGTCATCCTCCCGGCCGGCACCGCCAAGATCGGACCGATCGAGTACAACGTCCGCACCAACTCCTCGCCCGACATCCTCGAGACGCTGAACGACCTCCCCGTGAGGCAGGTCGGCGGCGCCACGGTCTACATGCGGGACGTCGCCCAGGTCCGCGACGGGTTCCAGGTGCAGACCAACCAGGTGCACGTCGACGGGCGGCGCTCGGCGCTGCTGACCGTCCTCAAGACGCCGAGCGCCTCGACGCTCGACATCGTGCAACGCGTGAAGGACGCCCTGCCGCGGATCCAGGCGACGCTGCCGCCTGAGCTCGCCATCAAGCCGCTCTTCGATCAGTCGGTATTCGTGCGCGCCTCGATCCAGGGTGTCCTCCGCGAGGCCGCGATCGCTGCCACCCTCACCGGGCTCATGATCCTCCTCTTCCTCGGCTCGTGGCGCTCGACGCTCGTGATCATGGTCTCGATCCCGCTCGCGATCCTGGTGTCGATCATCACGCTGTCGCTCTTCGGCGAGACGCTCAACGTGATGACGCTCGGCGGCCTTGCGCTCGCGGTCGGCATCCTCGTCGACGACGCGACCGTCGAGATCGAGAACACGAACCGCAACCTCGCCATGGGGAAGCCGGTGATCCGCGCGATCCTCGACGGGGCACAGCAGATCGCCACCCCGGCGTTCGTCGCGACGCTCTGCATCTGCATCGTGTTCGTCCCGGTCGTGTTCATCACCGGGGTTGGCAAGTACCTCTTCACCCCGCTCGCCGAAGCGGTCGTGTTCGCCATGCTGGCGAGCTATTTCCTCTCCCGCACCGTCGTGCCGACGATGGTGCGCTACCTGCTGCCGGCCGAAGCGCACCTGCACGCCCCGGGCGCCGAGCACACCGTCACCGATGCGGGACGCATCTGGGCCGTACATCGGGCATTCAACCGCCGCTTCGAGCGCTTGCGGGATGGGTATGGCAAGCTTCTCGCGTGGGCGCTCGGTCACCGGCGCATCGTGGCCGGGTTGTTCGCGGGCTTCGTTACGTTCTCCCTCGGCCTCTTCTGGCTGATCGGGATGGACTTCTTCCCGACGGTCGATGCCGGGCAGCTTCGCCTGCACGTCCGCTGCCCGGCGGGCACGCGACTGGAGGAAACGGAGCGTCGTCTGGCGGACATCGAGGACGTGATCCGTCAGACGATCCCGGCCGGGGAGATCGACACGGTGATCGACAACCTCGGTCTCCCCCAAGGCGGCGTCAACTTCGCCTTCAGCGACGCGTCGCTCGTCACCTCCGCCGACGGGGAGATCCTGATCGCGCTCAAGCCCGTGCACGCGTCGACCACCGCCTACGCCGAGAAGCTGCGCACGATCCTCGGGAAGCGCTTTCCGGACCTGACCGTCTTCTTCCAGCCCGCCGACATCGTGTCGCAGATCCTGAACTTCGGGCTGGCGGCGCCGATCGACGTCCAGGTCGTGGGGCGGGATCCGCGCAACGTCGGAATCGCGGAGGACCTCGTGCGGCGGATCGCGGCGATCCCCGGCGCGGCTGACGTGCGGTTGCAGCAGGTGCCGCGCTATCCCGAGTTCGACGTCGACGTCGACCGCTGGATGGCGCGCCAGATCGGGTTCACGGAATCGAACGTCGCGCAGAGCATGCTCGTGTCGCTCTCGGGAACCGCCCAGGCGAATCCGAACTACTGGCTCAACGTGCAGACCGGCGTGAACTACCCCGTCATCGTGCAGACGCCGCAGTACCGGATCGACTCGGTCGACGCCCTCGCCACTACCCCGATCGCCGTGCCCGGTCAGCCCCGCCCGCAGCTCCTCACCAACCTCGCATCGATTCGCCGGAACGTCGCGCCCGGCGTCATCAGCCACTACAACGTCCAGCCGGTCCTCGACGTGCTCGCGGCCTGCGATCGCGCCGACCTCTGGTCGGTGTCGAGCGCCGTCGAGCGGATCGTCGACGAGGTCCGGCCGACGCTGCCGCGGGGGACGTTCATCACGATCCGCGGGCAGGCGGAGACGATGCGGTCGAGCTTCACGGCGCTCGCCGGCGGGATGGTGCTGGCGGTGGTGCTCGTCTACCTGCTCATGGCGGTCAACTTCCAGTCGTGGCTCGACCCGCTCATCATCCTGATGGCGCTCCCGGGCGCGATGGCGGGCGTGCTCTGGATGCTGCTCGTCACTCAGACGAACATCTCGATCCCGGCGCTGATGGGCGCGATCATGTGCGTCGGCGTGGCGACCAGCAACTCGATCCTGGTCGTCCAGTTCGCGAACGAGCAACGCGAGGAAGAGGAGCTCGACGCTCACGACGCGGCGCTCGCGGCGGGCACGACGCGGCTCCGTCCGGTGATCATGACGGCGCTCGCGATGATCCTCGGCATGCTGCCGATGTCGCTCGGCCTCGGCGAGGGCGGCGAGCAGAACGCCCCTCTCGGCCGCGTCGTCATCGGCGGGCTCACGCTCGCGACCTTCGCCACGCTCCTCTTCGTGCCGGTGGTCTACAGCGTGCTTCGCCGGAAGCAGGCCGTGACCGAGATACCACCGGAGCTCCGCGCATGAGCGAAGGATATCG
>VBKF01000243.1 GCA_005888095.1 Deltaproteobacteria bacterium
TCAGCCCGAGGCCGACGCCGCCGGTGCCGCGTGTGCTGCTCGCTCCGAGCTGGTGGAAGGCATCGAACATGACTTCGATGTCCTCGGCCGGAATGCCTGGCCCCGAATCCGCCACGTCGATCGCCACCCGCCCGGGCTCGGCGAGGTGTGCGCGCACGGCGATCCTGCCCGCCTCGGTGAACTTGACGGCATTGTCCACCAGGTTGCGCACGATCTCCTGGATCTTCACGCGGTCCGTCTCGATTTCGGCGACCTCCGGCTCCACCGTCACGGTCAGCGCGACGTCCGGGCTGCGCAGGCGAGCGCTCTGCAGCGCCTGGATCTCGGCGAGGAGCGGCGCGAGCGCGAAGCGCTCGAGGTTGAGCGACACCTTGCCCGAGCTCAGGCGGGTGAAGTCGAGGACGCTCGTGATGAGCTCGAGCTGGTTCCGCGAGTAGCGGTCGATGGTCGCGATCATCTCCGCCTGCGCCGGGGTCACGGTCCCGCCGGCGCCCTCGGCGAGCATCTCGGTGTAGCCGAGGATCACGTTGAGCGGCGTGCGCAGCTCGTGTGAGACGGTGGCCAGGAACTCCGACTTCAGGTGATTCGCCCGCTCCAGCTCACGCACCTTCTCATCGAGCGCGTCGCGACTCCGGGCGAGGCTCTCCGCCATCGCGTTGAAGGAGCCGGCGAGGCGGCCGACCTCGTCGCGGTTCCACTCGGCGACCCGCGCCGCGAAGTCGCCCCGGCTGATCCGGTCCGCGGCATCGACGAGCGCCCGGAGCGGGCGCGTCGTGGCGCGCGCGAGGAGGCCCGCCCCGAGGACGCCGATCAGGGCGGAGAGGGCGGCGAAGACGATCGCCATCGTGAGCCGCCGGCGTTGCAGCCCGTGGAGGGGCTCGAGCGAGAGACCGACCGCCGCAGTACCGAGCGCGGCTGAAGGAGTCGCCAGACCGGCACGCACGATCGCCGCCCGGAACTCCCACACTTCGGCCCCGACCTCGCTCGGCGCGTTCCTGTCGACGCCTTTGGTGCCGCGGGGGGCGGTCGCGGGCCGCTGGCCCGCGGCGGCGAGCAGCAGCCCCTGGCGGTCGAGCACCCGGGCGTAGATGACGCCGCTCGCCGCCCGCGCCTGGTCCACCAGA
Organism: Deltaproteobacteria bacterium; assembly: GCA_005888095.1. GTDB lineage: Bacteria > Desulfobacterota > Binatia > DP-6 > DP-6 > DP-3. The sequence continues at coordinate 1,125 of VBKF01000243.1, forward strand.
CGCTGCACGCCGTCGACGTCGCCTTGCGCGAGAGCGTTCGCCGCCTCTCGTGCGACCTGATCCGCGAGCGAGCGCCCGCGGTCGTCGAGATAGCCGCGTACGTGGTCGAGGTCGTGCCGCGCGAGCAGCCAGCTCTGCGCGATGCAGACGACCACTACGAGAGCCGATGTCGCGACGGCGAGCCGCGCAGCGAATCCAGCGGGCAGCCGCAGCCTCATGAGATCGCGGAGTCTGCAGCAATGGCCATTCCCTGCGATGCGGCCAATCACCTACGAGCGCTCGTCCGGGGCACGTCATCATCCTGTCGCAGCGCCATTACAGTGACGGGGCAAGTGCGTGAATTCACGCCTCTGCGTAGCCGCCCGGCAGCACCGAAGGGCATAGTTCTTGCCGTAGCCTCCGAGGTACCGTGCGACCCGTGTCCAGTTTCCTGCTCGCTGCCGCGCTCGGCCTGTCGCCGGGTGCCGGCTGCGCCCTGCGCCCCCCCGCACGCCCAACAGCAGCGCCTCCCGTGGCGCCGGTGGCTCTCGTCACCGACGGCTCGGCCTTCACGCGGCCGGGGATGCGAGAGCGTATCGCGAAGGCAGTGGAGCAGATCTCTGGACGCCCGGTCCTGCTCGTCGACCCGCCCGAGCGAAACAGCGATCGCCGGCGCGGTCTCGCGGCCAAGCTCGCCAAGGAGACTCGCGAGCTCGCGGGCTACGACTGGCGGGAGCCCCGCTGCACGAGCGAGGCGGCCGTGCTCGCGGCGCTCGCGAGCAGCACGGACGCCGTGTACCGCGTGACGCTCGACGCTGCGGCGCATACACGGCCGGTCACGCCCGCGGACCTACGGTCGCCGGCGGCCTGCCCCCGCGGCCTGCGGAAGGTCCTTGCCGCGCTCCGTGGCGGGGAGCCCAAGGCGGTGCGAGAAGAATCGGTCACCGGCAGCGTCGCGCTATCGCTCTTCTCGCGCAGCCCGAGTGCGCCGCGGGTGGGGGTCGAGCAACGCGCGACGTGCCTCCAACCCGGCGCTCCGGCGACGCTCCTCGACCTCCCCGCCATCGTCGCCGACGCGCTCCGCGAGCTACCACCCCCTCATGCACCCGAGTGGGAGGCCTACACCCGGCGGCTCCTCGCCGCAGGTTGTCCGCTGCTGGCGCTGTCCGTGGCAGAGGCGCGGCTCGGAACGGGCCCGACCTTCAAGAATCTGCAGTCCGCCGCGCTCGACACCATGCGACGGAGCGTCGACCGCCGCGCAGCGCGCGACCTCGCTCTCTATACCGCCGCACCGGAGGCGCCCAAGTCGGCGACGCCCCAGGAGAGCGCACTGTCCTCGCCCGAGGAGGAGCCCTCGTGCAGCGCGCTCTGCAGCATGCACATGATCGAGCTGTGCAACAACGACAGGGCGCTGTGGATCGAGCACCGTGTCCGGTGGGAGGCCACGCCCTGTGGCACGCGCCGGCACGATGCATTCCTCGAGGAGTGCTACCGCCAGCAGTGGCAGAGCGGGACCTTCGACGACGCGTGCGTCGCGCCCTGCGAGACGACGCCCGAGGGACGCGAGCGCCTCGAGAGCATCCTGCGGCGAGCCGGCTGCCTGCCCGACCGACCCTCCTAGAACGACTCCTTGAAGGGTCTGAGGTCGAGCTCGTGGGTCCAGGCGGCCTTCGGCTGCCTGTACAGGTACCAGTAGGCATCGGTAAGGCCCGTGAGGCTGACGAGGCCGTCCTCGCCCATCGCCTGAGCGAACTGCGGGATGCCCTTGATGATCTTGTCGCCGGCGATGCCGCCGTCGATGACGACGTGACCCACGTGGATTCCCTGCGGACCGTACGCACGTGCCATCGACTGCGCGAGCGAACGCAGCCCCGCCTTGGCCGCCGCGAAGGCCGTTGTGTTCGGCTTCCCGCGCAGCGACGCGGTCGCGCCCGTGAAGAGTACGGTTCCGCGGCCGCGCGGCAGCATCCGCCGCACGGCCTCGCGGCCGACCAGGAAGCCGCCGAGACATCCGACGCGCCAGACCTGCTCGAAGAAGCTCGCCTCCATGTCGTGGAGCTGCCCCATCGCGGCGTTGCCGGCGTTGTAGATGACGAGATCGAGGACGCCGTCGCCGTCCGTCTCGGCGCGATCGAACAGCGCGGTCACGTCCTGCTCTCTCGTCGTGTCCATCGCGACCCCCGTCGCGCGGCCGCCGGCGTTGCGAATCGCGGCGACCAGCGCGTCGACCTTCTCCGGGGTCCGTCCCGCCACGAAGACGTGCAGGCCTTCCCGTGCGAGCCGCTCGCACAGGGCTCCGCCGAGCCCGGCCCGGGGTCCCACGCCGACGACGATGGCTTTCGTCTCCATGGTCACCTTCTCCTCAGATCCTGATCGTCACGCACTTCAGCTGCGTGTAGTGATGGAGGGCCTCGAGTCCCTTCTCGCGCCCGATGCCGCTCTGCTTGTAGCCGCCGAAGGGGGTCTCGACGCCGCCCGCCATCCACTCGTTCACGTAGACCTGCCCCGCCTCGAGCCGGGCGGCCACGCGGTGGGCGCGGGCCAGGTCGCGCGTCCAGATGCCGGCGGCGAGCCCGTACGGCGAGTCGTTCGCGGTACGGACTGCCTCGTCCTCGTCGGCGAAGGGCATCACGGACACGACCGGGCCGAAGATCTCCTCGCGCGCGATGCGCATGTCGTTCCGTACCCCGGTATAGATGGTCGGCAGGACGAACCAACCCCCCGCGAGCGCCGGGTCGTCGGGCAGCCCGCCGCCCGCCACCGCGGTGGCGCCCTCCGCCGTCGCGATCGCGTAGTACTCCTGCACCTTGCAGTACTGCGCCTCGGTGGTCATCGGCCCGATCATCTGGCCGGGCCGCACGCCCTTCATCGCCTCGGCGAGGGCCGTCACGAAGCGGTCGTGAATGCCCCGCTCGAGGAGGAGGCGCGTGCCGGCGCTGCATACCTGGCCCGCGTTGGTGACGAAGGCCCGCAGCGATCCGGGCACCGCGTGCTCGAGGTCGGCGTCGGCGAAGACCAGGTTGGGCGACTTCCCGCCGAGCTCGAGCGTGACGGGAAGGATGCGGTCCGCCGCGAGGTGCGCGATCTCCCGGCCGGCACGCAGCGAGCCGGTGAAGGCAACCTTGCGCACGCCGCCGTGTGCGACGAGCGCGGCGCCCGCCTCGGGCCCCGTCCCGGTCACCACGTTGAGGGCGCCGGCCGGGAGCCCGCACTCGACCGCCATCGACGCGACTTCGAGGAGGCTCGCCGAGGTGAACTCGGACGGCTTCGCCACCACCACGTTCCCGGCGGCGAGCGCGGGGGCGGCGGCGCGTGCGGCCTGATTGATGGGCGCGTTCCACGGCAGGATGACGCCGACCACGCCGAAGGGCTCGCGCCGCGTGTAGGAGTGATAGCCGGGGCCGAGGTCGATCGTCTCGCCGCCAAGGGCGTTCACCAGGCCGCCGTACAGCTCGAAGTACTGCGCGGCGATCTCCACCTCGAAGGGCGCCTGCCATGCGGGCTTTCCGGCCTCGAGGACCTCGAGCCCGGCGATCTCCTGCTGACGTTCTCTGAGCCGCCGCGCGACCTCGAGGAGCACCCGCCCGCGCTCGATCGGCCGCCGGTCGCGCCAGCCGGGGAGAGCGGACGCGGCCGCCTGCACCGCGGCATCGACGTCGGCCTCGTCGCCGCGGGCGATCTCGGCGAGCCGCTTGCCGGTGGCGGGATTTCTCGTCTCGAGGTAGCGCCCGGCGCGGGGCGGCGCGAAGGCGCCGCCGATGAAGTGCTCGTACCGCTCCTGCATGGGTCGCTCCGCATCACGCCCGGCCGGTGAGCCGGGCGCGCTCCAGGACAGCCTCGAAGATGCGCACCGAGGCGGCGTCCACCAGGATGCCCCCCGTGCCCGCCGCGCCGGCGCCGCCCTGCGACGCCGTCTCGTAGGCCTCGCACATGCGCCGCGCGAGCGCGATCTCCTGCTCCGTCGGGGCGAACACATCGTTGGCGACCTCGATCTGGCTCGGATGGATCGCCCACTTGCCGACGAAGCCGAGCGTCGAGGCCCACGTGGCCTCGCGGCGATAGCCCTCGGGATCGCGGAAATTCGCGAACGGGCCGTCGATGGCGTCGAGCCCGTGGGCCCGCGCCGCGACGACGACACGGGCGCGCGCGTAGTGCCAGAGGTCGCTCGGGTAGCCCGCCGCGAGCGGAAGCCGAACCCCCTGGCTCGCGGACAGGTCGCCGAAGCCGAGGATCAGTGCCTCGAGCCGCGGCGAGCAGGCGGCGATGTCTTCGACGCGAGCAAGCGCCGCCGTCTCCTCGATCAGCGCTTCGAGACCGATCCGCTTGCCGAAGCCGAGCTTGGCCTCGAGCTGCGCGAGGAGCGTCTCGAAGAACCACACGTCGCGCGGCGCCTTCACCTTGGGGAGGATGAGGAGGTCGAGCTGCGCGCCGGCTCCCTCGACCACCGCGATGACGTCGTCGTGCGCCCAGCGCGTGTCGGCGCCGTTGACGCGCACGGCGCGGAGCTTTTTTCCCCAGTCGAGCTCGCGCAGCGCGCGCACGGCGTTGTCGCGGGCGGCCTCCTTCTGCGGCGGTGCCACCGCGTCCTCGAGGTCGAGGAAGACGAGGTCCGCGTCGCTCCCCGCAGCCTTCTCGATCATCTTCTGGCTCGAGGCGGGAGTGGCCAGCTCGGATCGTCTCAGCCTCATGGTCTCTCCTTGCGCCGCGGGGCGCCCGCCGGCACGGCGTCGATGCCCGCCTCGGCGAGGATCTCGGCGGTGTGCTCGCCGAGGCATGGCGGGCGGCGGTAGATCGCCGCGGGGGTCGCGGCGAGCTTGATCGCGGGGCCGGCCAGCACGATCGGCGGGTTGTTCCCCGGCTGCTCGACCTCGACCAGCATGCCGCGCGCCTTCGGGTGCGGGTCCTCGAAGATGTCCTGCGCGGTGTTCACCGGCCCGACGGGCACCTTCCCGCCGAGCGCCGCCACGACCTCGCGCTTGGTGTGGCGCCGGGTCCATGCCGTGACGATGGCGCGCACCTCGCCGGCGGCGGCGACGCGCCTCAGGTTGTGGTCGTAGCGGGCGTCGGCGGCGAGCTCGGGTCGCCCCATCGCCTCGCAGAGCAGCGTCCAGTGGTTGTCGGTCGGCGCGGCGATCGCGACGGCGCCGTCGCTCGTCTCGAAGACGTCGAAGGGGCAGAGCGAGAGGTGCCCCGTGCCCTTGGGTCCGAGCACCCGCCCCTCGTAGGAGAAGTTGTAGACG
>VBKF01000244.1 GCA_005888095.1 Deltaproteobacteria bacterium
GATGAGCAGCATCGCCGTCGGTCGGGAACACTCCACACCCATCGACCTCTACTACAAGGACTGGGGCGCCGGGCAGCCCGTCGTCTTCAGTCACGGCTGGCCGCTGACTGCGGACGCCTGGGAAGACCAGATGCTGTTTCTGGCCTCCCGCGGCTACCGCTGCATTGCCCATGACCGCCGCGGCCATGGCCGCTCCAGCCAGCCCTGGAATGGCAATGACATGGACACCTACGCCGACGACCTCGCGGCGCTCGTCGAAACGCTCGATCTGAAGAACGCGATCCATGTCGGCCACTCCACCGGCGGCGGCGAGGTCGCCCGCTACATCGGCCGCCACGGCACGAGGCGCGTCGCCAAGGCCGTGCTGATCGGCGCGGTGCCGCCGCTGATGCTCAAGACGGCGGCCAATCCGGGCGGCTTGCCGATCGAGGCATTCGACCAGATCCGCGCCGCCGTCCTCGCCGACCGCTCGCAGTTCTTCAAGGATCTCGGTGCGCCGTTCTACGGCGCCAACCGCCCGGGCGCCAAGGTCTCGCAAGGCTTACGGGACTCGTTCTGGCTCCAAGGCATGCTGGCGAGTTTCAATGCCGCCTTCGACTGCATCAAGGCCTTCTCAGAGACCGACTTCACGGCGGACCTGAAGAAGTTCGATGTGCCGACTCTCATCATCCACGGCGACGACGACCAGATCGTCCCCATCGGAGCCTCGGCTCTGCTCTCCTCGAAGCTGATCAGGAAAGCCCAGCTGAAGGTTTACCGGGGCGCGCCGCACGGCCTGTGCTCGACTCACAAGGACCAGGTCAACGCCGACCTCCTCTCGTTCATCAGCGCGTAGGTGGAGGACGAAGGATGGCCAAGACACGTCGGGTCGAGAAGGTCTGGAAGAGCAAGCCGACCGTCGAGGGGGCGGGCGTTCACCTGAGGCGGGCCTTCGGCTTCCAGGAGGTGCCACGGCTCGACCCCTTTCTCCTCCTCGACGACTTCCGCTCCAACGAGCCGGCCGAGTACCAGCGCGGCTTCCCCTGGCATCCGCATCGCGGGATGGAGACCATCACCTATGTGCTGGCAGGCGACGTGGAGCACGGTGACAGCCTCGGTAACCGGGGCGTCATCGGGGCGGGGGACGTGCAGTGGATGACGGCGGGGAGCGGCATCGTCCACCAGGAGATGCCGAAGGGCGACAGCCAGGGCCGGATGTGGGGCTTCCAGCTCTGGGCGAACCTGCCCGCGAGCCACAAGATGATGGACCCGCGGTACCGGGAGGTGAAGCGCGACGACATCCCGATGGCGGAGACGGCGGACGGTGCTCGGGTGCGCGTGATCAGCGGGGAAGTGGCGGGCGTTCGGGGACCTGTCCGTGAGATCGTCACCGATCCGGAGTACCTCGATGTCGCGCTCCCTCCCGGCCGCACCTTCACCCATACGGTCAAGCCGACGCACACGGTCTTCGCCTACGTGATCGAGGGCGAGGGCTACTTCGATCCTGAGCGCGACCCCTACGCCCGCGAGGTCGTGGGCGAGAGCTACTTCGACATGGCCCGTCCCTGCCTGTGCGGCAACCATTCGCTGGTGGCCTACGGCCCCGGAGACACGGTGGTCGTTTCGACGGAAGAGCAGCCGGTGCGCTTTCTCCTCGTCGCGGGACGGCCGCTCAACGAGCCGGTCGCCTGGTACGGCCCCATCGTGATGAACACGCAGGCGGAGCTGCGCACCGCATTCCGCGAGTACGAGCAGGGCACCTTCGTGAAGCACGGGCGGCGGTAGCGCGCTTTCCACGTCCCGATCCATCCCTCCCCACGGCCGCAGCAGCCGCTCTTGCGTGCGTACGAAGGGGCGCTTGACAGGTGACCAAACAGTCACCTATACGCGGTGTGTGAAGGCAGTGTTCAGGGCCCTCGCCGCCCCGCCGCGCCGGAGGCTGCTCGACGCGCTGTTCAAGGAAGACGGGCAGACGCTCAGCGCGCTCGAGCGGCGATTGCCGATGACGCGCTTCGGCGTGATGAAGCACCTGCGAGTGCTCGAGGAGGCCGGCCTCGTGGTCACGAAGAAGCGCGGGCGCGAGAAGCTGCACTTCCTGAACCCCGTCCCGATCAGGCTCGTCCACGACCGCTGGGTGAGCAAGTACGCCGCGCCCTGGGCCGCGACCCTGAGCGGGCTCAAGCACAGATTGGAGGACAAGGCGATGGAGAAGGTGTTCGAGATCTACATCAAGACGAGCCCACAGCGTCTGTGGGAGGCGATCACCGACCCCGAGATGAGGCGCAAGTATAATTTTGGCGTGCGCGTGAAGTCCGACTGGACACCCGGCTCCCGTTACCAGGGCACCAGCTCGCTGAACGACACCGCGATCCTGGAGGGCGAGAACCTCGTGGTCGATCCGCCGCGCCGGCTCGTCCAGAGCTTCAGGGCCCTGTGGAGCGAGGACGTGAAGCGCGAGGGGACCTCGAGGGTCACCTGGGAGATCGAGCCGGTCGGCGATTCATGCCGGCTGACCGTCACCCACGACCAGCTGCGCGAGGACGCCAACGCCGAGCTCTACGGCGGTTGGATGATGATCCTCTCCGGCCTGAAGACGCTGCTGGAGACCGGGCAGTTGCTGACGACGCCTGGCTCGCTGCGCTACTCGCAAGGCCCGAAACCGGCTGCGTGAGACAGCGACGGGCCTGATCGCTGGTGCGCCTGATCGGGCGCCACGGCGGGCTTCGCTTACCCCTCGCCGAGGCGCAGGCCGCGGATCAGCTCCTTCGCGCCCGGAATCAACCCCGGGGCCATGCTGAGCGAACGGAAGCCCAGCCGGAGCAGTTGCGGCATCGTCTCCTCGCGCCCTGCCAGCTCGCCGCACAGCGCGATCGGCACGTCTGGCGCGTCGCTGATGGCGATCGCCAGCAGCCGCAGGACGGCGGCATGGGTGTCGTCGTAGTAATGGCTCACGGCGGGATCGTCCCGTCCCGCAGCGAGCGTGTACTGCGCGAGGTCGTTCGTGCCGACGGAGAGGAAGTCCACGTGGCGGGCGATCGTGGCGACGCCGAGCGCGGCGGCGGGCGTCTCGATCATCGCCCCGAAGGGAGGCCGTTTCGCGCCCGGGAACGTCGCGAGCGTGGCGTCGAACAGCGCGCGCATCTCGCGGATGTCCGCCTCCAGCGTCACCATCGGAACCAGGATGCGGACGTCCTGCTCCTGCGCGAGCCGGACGAGTGCCCCAAGCTGAGTCCGCGCGAGCTGCGGATACTCGAGCAGCAGGCGCACGCCGCGCCGTCCGAGCGAGGGGTTGGGCTCGACGGGGTGGGGTAGGAACGGCACGGGCTTGTCGCCGCCGACGTCGAGGAGCCGGATCGTGACGGGCCTCCCCCGCAGCGGCGCCGTGAGCGCACGCAGCTCCTCGAACAGCTCGTCCTCGGACGGCGGCAGCGTGCGCGCCAGATAGAGCTGCTCGATCCGGAAGAGGCCGACGCCGTCGGCGCCGTTGTCGATCGCCAGCTCGACGTCGTCGTGCGCGCCGAGGTTGGCCTCCACGGTGACCCGCTCGCGGTCGAGCGTGAAGGCGGGCTCGCGACAGGCGCCACGGCAGCGCACCGCCGCACCCTCGAACGCCTCCCGTCGTGCCTGGAACGTGCGGCGGGTCTCCGCATCCGGCGACACCACGATGGTGCCGCGCGAGCCGTCGACGAGCAGCTCCTCGAGGTTCCGGATGCGGCGCACGATCCCCGGCGGACCCGCGACCACGGGGATGCGCTTCTCGCGGGCGAGCATGGCCGCGTGCGCTCCCGACGCGAGCGCGCCCACCACGATCGCCGCCACGCCCCGGCGGGACAACGGGACCACGTCGGAGGGGAGCAAGCGCTCGACCACCAGGACGTTCCCCGCGGGGACGTGCTCCAGCGACGACCCAGCGACCCCCCAGAGGTGCCGGAGGACTCGGCGGCCGAGGTCGGCGACGTCGTCGGCGCGCTGCTGGAGCGTGGGGGCCTTCAACGCCTTGAATCGCTCGTGCAGCCGGCGGAAGACCCGGCGCACGGCCGCCTCGGCGCCGACCAGCGATTCAAGCTCCCGCTCGATCTCACCCGATGAGAGGATGCCGTCGAGCATCATCCCGTGGGCGCGGAAGATGCCGGCCAGCGCGGCGTCGAACTGCTCCTCGATGCGCAGGGCGGCATCCTCGAGCTCGCGGCGGGTCTGCTCGAACGACGTCAGGATCCGGCTCCATTCGCCGGCGATCTGATCACGCGCGATCGCCGCGGGATCGGGCGGCGACTCGAGCAGGTCCACCACGAGCCAGGCCGGGCCCATCCCGACGCCGGGGGAGATCGCGGCGCCCGTGAAGGTCGTGGGGTCGCGGCCGGGTGGGATGACGTTCGGATCGTCCTGGGTCATGGGAGGGTGGGTATCGACGGGCTCGGTCTTGTCCGAGGAGAATTGCTGGATTCTTCGGCGCGGGCAAGAAGCGCGGCGGCCGAACGCCCGGACGGGGCGGCCTTGCCGGTCCGGCCGTAGGCGAGGCTCGTCCGCCGGCCGTAGGCAACCCGTGGGTTGCGTCATTCAGCGCCACGCTATATGAAGGCAACCAGGAGGTTGCCTACGATGACGAGCACCGACCGCATCGAGAAGAGGATCCTCTTACGTGCACCGCGATCACGGGTCTGGCGGGCGCTCACCGACGCCCGGGAGTTCGGCGCGTGGTTCCGCGTCGCGCTCGAGGGCCCATTCGCCGAGGGCACGACCGTACGGGGCAGGATCACGTATCCGGGGTACGAGCACGTGACGATGGAGATGCTGATCGAACGCATGGATCCCGAGCGGCTGTTCTCGTACCGCTGGCACCCGTACGCGGTCAGCCCCGACGTCGACTACTCTGCGGAGCCGACGACCCTCGTCGAGTTTCGGCTGGAGGAAGCTGCGGGCGGCACGCTGCTGACCATCGTGGAGTCGGGCTTCGACCGGCTTCCGAGCGAACGCCGGGCGGAGGCGTTCCGGATGAACGACCGTGGCTGGGCCGAGCAGACGGAGAACATCGCCCGTCATGTCGCGACGGCGTAGCGCTGGGCTGGCCGGCGCTGCGCCGGTCTTCGCGGCGCTCGGGGACGAGACGCGTCTGCGGCTCGTCGCCAGCCTCTGCGCGGAAGGACCACTCTCCATCGTGCACCTGAGCGCGCGGGCCCCCGTCACGCGCCAGGCCGTCACGAAGCACCTTCACGCGCTCGCCGCTGCGGGCCTCGTGCGCAGCAAACGTCGCGGACGCCAGCGCCAACGCATCTGGGAGCTCGAGCCGCGGCGCCTCCGAGACGCGCGTCGATACCTGGATCGAATCTCGGAGCAGTGGGACGATGCCCTCGGGCGCTTGCGAGCGTTCGTCGAGGAGTCACCGACGCGACGCAGGAAGGAGGCCGAGTGACGAAATCTTCCGTCGGGCCGGAATCCAGCGTCGCCAGTTCGGGGGGCCCCCCGGCCATCTTCGCTCGCGGAGGTCCGCCGGTACGTCGAGCGCGTGAGCCGAGCGTGGGATCGGGCGCTCGAAGCCTTCAAGGCATTCGCGGAGCAGGAGGACGACGGATGACGGTCAGGAAGTCGATCCACGTGAAGCGCCCGGTCGAGCGGACGTTCCGGCTCTTCACCGAGGAGATTGGTAAGTGGTGGCCCCTGAAGGAGGGCTTCTCCTTTGGCGGCGCACGGGCGGCCGAGATCTTCCTCGAGGGACGCGAGGGCGGACGCTTCTTCGAGCGCTTCGCGGACGGAGAAGAATTCGATGTGGGCGTGGTGACGACGTACGCGCCGCCCGCGCGCATCGTGTTCACCTGGAAGGCCACGGAGTGGGACGCAGCGACCGAGGTCGAGGTCCGCTTCTCGCCCGAGCACGGTGGCACACGGGTGGACCTGGAACACCGGGGCTGGGAGCGGGCGGGAGCACGGGCACGAGACCAGCGGGACCGCTTCAACGGCGGCTGGAACCGGGTGCTGGCGTGCTTCGGCACATACGGCGAGCAACGCTGAACCAAAGGAGGACTCCGATGAGACTGCATGTGTTTCCCCCGTCGCCGCGGGCGACGAAGGTGACGGCGCTTGCGAATCACCTGGGGCTCGACTGCGAGCCTCGCCCGGTCGACCTGTTCAAGGGCGCGAGCGCGTGTTGAAGAAGCTCACGGGTCAGGGCGAGCCCAACCCGGACGAGGTCGCGAAGGGCGAGGACCAGTTTCACCGCTGTGCGGCGGTGCTGGACGGAGCGCTGCGGGGCCGAAGGTGGCTCCTCGGTGACACCCTGACCATCGCGGACTTCGCGGTGGGCGCCCCGATGGTGCTGGCGGAAGCGGCGCAGTATCCGACCGGCAAGTACGCAGAGATCACGCGGTGGTACGGCGGGCTCGCATCGCTCCCGGCCTGGAAGAAGGCGATCGCGCCGCTGCCGGGCTGAACGACGCCGCCGCCCTGGTCGGCGCCGCGTCCCAATTGCATGAGCGGTGCGCCTCCGGGACAAATACCGACCGGCCCTCCGGCTGCCAGTCTTCCTGCGGCTGGCTCCCCCGGCACGGCGGTCGCCGGCGACGACTTTGACGGGTGCGCTCCCCACGACTGTCCGCTCGTTAGCGGTGCCTCGGATCAGACCGGATCGGTCCGCGG
>VBKF01000245.1 GCA_005888095.1 Deltaproteobacteria bacterium
CCCGCGCCGACCCGGACGCGGCCGACGCCGACCGGGTGCAGCTCCTGATCGCGTCGTTGGCTGCCACCGAGCGTGAACGGTCGCGGCTGGCCGTCGCCATGGAAGCCGCGGCGGCTGAACGAGCGGACGAGGCACGCCTCCGGGCAGCGCTCGAGGCGCGCGCCGCGGAGCGTGCGGCCGACCTCGCGCGCCTGACGGAGCGGCTCGCGTCGGCACTGTCCCGCGAGGGGGAGGCGAGCCGGCGCGTCACCGACCTCGAGCGCGAGCTCGCCGACCTCCGCCGGCAGCGCGAGCACGAACCACCCCCGGCGCCACCGGAGGAGGCGCCACGGCCCGACGGTGTCGCGGAGACGCCGGAGCCCGACGTCACACCAGTGACGCCGCTCCCGATCGTTCCACCGCAAGAGCACGTCGTGGCCGTCGTGGATGCCCAAGGAGTCTGGCCCTCCGCTGGCCCCGGCGGCGAGGACGTCTCGGTCGTTTCTCCGGCCGACCTCGCACGCCGGCTCGAGGAGCTGGCGCCGGGGTGCGTCGTCGCCAACCTCGCCGCGCCCGGGGCGCTCGAGGCGCTCGCGGCGCTACGCGCCGCCGGGTGGACGACGCCCGTCCGGGGATGTCTCGCGGCGACCGCCCACGCGGTGCCTCTCGGCCCTGTCGAGGCGATCCGGCGTCCGCTCGACTCCGAAGCCATTCAGCGCGCGCTCGGCGCCCATGCCGGGCGTGGCGCCCGGGTGCTCATCGTCGGCACCGATGTCGATTTCTTCGTCGCCTTGCGCGAGGCGCTCGGGCGGCGTGGGCTGTCCGTGTCGATGGCGTGGGACGCCCATCACGTCGACGATCTTCTCGCCATGGTGCGGCCCGACGTCGCGCTGATCGATCTGGCGCTCGGGTCGCGCGACGTCCGTCCGATCGTCGCGCGGCTCGCCGCCGTGGACCCCGTCCCGACAATGGCGCTCATCCTGGGAAGCGAGGCCGCGGTCACCGATTTCTCCGCCGTCATGACGTTCCCGATGATAGCCGCGCGGGCAATGCCGCTCGACCAGCTGCTGGCGAAGGCGCTCGTCCGGGGGAAGCCCGTCGCGAGCGGGCCGCGCTAGTCCGCTCTCACCTCGCCGCCTGCCGCGCGGGGGTGACGAGATCGCGCAGCAGGGCGACCGCCTCCGCTGGTGCCCCTTCTCGGGCCTCGAGCACGTAGCACGGGACACCCGCGAGGAGCCGCTCGAGCCGCGCCGCGCGCTCGTGCGCCTGGGCCTGCGCCTCCGGCTCGACCATGCCGAGGATCGCGGCGAGCACGTGATAGCGGCGGACCTCCTTCGCGACCTCGTTGATGGCGAGCAGGGTGCGCGCGCACGTCTCGGCATCGATGGGAGTGAGCCGCGTCTCGCGCCCCCGTGCGAGCACGACGACCGCCCCGGGCGCGAGGCCACCGGTCCGGTGCGGCGCGTGGTAGGCGTCGCGCGCGAACACGTGCCGCCGGCCGAGGGCGCGCAGCGCCGACCGCTGTCCGAGCCAGGCGCGGGCCTGCTCGTCGAGGAGCAGCGGCTCGAAGCAGCCGTAGATCTGGCGGCCGTCGTGCAGGACGACGTTGTCGGCGAGCAGCTCGGCCCCGGGCACGGCGAGCAGCGACGTGGCGAGGGTGGACTTGCCCGCCCCGGGAAGCCCGGCGAGCACGAGCGCTCGCCCGCCGATTGCGACGCCCGCGGCATGCAGCGGGTGGCCGGCGCCGCGCGACTCGAGCTGCCACCACACCGGGTAGTAGACGGCGTAGTACGTGAGGGTGCTCAGGCGGCTTCGCCGGAGCGCGGGCAGCTTCCGCCGGTAGACGGCGCGCTTCAGCCGTTCGCGCCAGCCCCGGCTGCCGAGGCCGAAGTGGAAGCAGAGCTCGAACCGCCGCGTCCGCCCGCCATGCTCGCTCGCGATGGCGAGCGAGGCGACGTCGTCCACCCGCAGCCACATCACACGGTTCGGCCCGACGTGCACGTCGCGGTGGATCATCGTGTCGGCCTGCCAGCCGGGGAAGACCGTCTCGGGCCGGACGGAGTCTCGCGGGCCCTCGGTCCAGCGGACGCGGACCGAGACGTCGGGATCGCCCGCTGCCGCGCCGGCGGGCTGGAGGTTCGAGAAGTGGCCCTCGAGGTACCGCGCGAGCGCGGGATGATCCGTCACGACGTCGAGGGCGACGCCGCAGAGCTCTATGCGCGGGACGGTCACATCCATCAAACGCATCGGTCGGGCGACTGTAGCGGCGGCTTCATTCCGGTGTCAAGAAAAAGCGCCCCCCGCACGCTCTGGACGGTCCCCACGGCCGGTGTTACACGGGCCGCGTCCGAATGATGCTCCTCAACCCCAAGCAGCACCGTCGCGCGTATCGCGACGAACGCTCGCGGGAGCTGATGCTCCGGACCATCGACTTCTTCGAGCGGAAAGGCAAGCGCCGGCTCAAGGCCGACGACCACGCCCGCGTCTGGTACGCCGACTTCCTCGAGTTCGTCAAGCAGGAGGGGATCTTCCACGACTACGCCCCGGTCTTCGCCGGCTACGATCTGCCGAACGTCGCGCTCTTCGTCGAACAGATCGCCGCGTTCCGCGAGCTCATGACCGCGGCGACGCCGGACGAGGCGCAGCGCAGGGATCTCGATTTCCTGATGGCGCTCGGGGAGATCTTCGTGCTCATCGTCTACGCGGAGCTCGTGCTCGAGAACGCGCGCCTCTACGCCGTCGACGACGGCCTGGTGGATCAGATCTTCGACTGCCTGGTGCGCGACGTCTCCCACTTCGCGCTCGAGCTCTACGGCAAGCCGGCGACCACCGCAGCCCAGATGGAGCATTGCCTGCGGATGATCCGGAAGCCCGTCGTGGACCAGGCGCGCTACGAGCGGGTCTGGCACGACCACGTGTACGCGCTCAAGGGCGCGTACCAGATGAAGGAATAGATGAGCGACTAGCCTCTTCCAGCTCGTCGAGGCTCCGGGGCCAGTCGCTCTTCAGCAGCCGCGACAGCGACCGGTCGGCGAGCAGCACGCCGCCCGTCTGGCAGCGCGCGCAGTAGTTGGTCTCGTTCTCGGCGTAGACGATGCGCTGCACCGGCGCGCCGCAGTCGGGACACGGTTGCCGGTACCGGCCGTGCACCGCCATGCCGTCGCGGAAGGCGGTCACGCGCTCGGGAAAGCGCCCCCCGGCCTCGCGGCGCAGCCGGTCGGTCCACTCGCGAAGCGTCTCCCGCGTCGCCTGGTGCAGGCGGGCGACCTCGTCCGCCCCGAGCTGCCGCGTCAGCCGCACCGGCGAGAGCCGGGCGCGGTGCAGGATCTCGTCGGCGTAGGCGTTGCCGATGCCGCTCAGGAGCCGCGGGTCGGTGAGCGCGCGCTTGAGGGTGTGGCTCTCACGCGTGAGCGCGGCGCTGAAGGCGGAGAGGTCGGCGTCGAGCACCTCGAGGCCGCCCGCGTCGTGCGCGGCGAGGGCTGCCGCCCCGCGGACGACGTGCAGCGAGGCCCGCTTCTTCGAGCTCGCCTCGGTCAGCACCAGCGTCCCCGACGGGAATTCGAAGGCCGCGAGCCCGACCTTGCCGGGGACGCGCGCGCCCGGCGGGCGCCACCGAAAGCGGCCGGCGATCATCAGGTGGAAGACGAGGAAGAGCTCGCCCTCGAGCTCGAAGACGATCCGCTTGCCGAGCCGGCGGAGCCCGACGACGCGCCTGCCCTCGGCCTCGCCGAGCGGTGGGTCGACGGAGCGGACGAGGAAGGGCGTGGCGAGCCGGACCCGTTCGAGCGGCTGGCCGACGACGCGGGCCGTCAGGTGCTCGATGTAGAGGACGACGTCGGGAAGCTCGGGCATGCGCGGGTGCGCTGGAACGCGAGGCGCGGGGAAAGGTAATCTACGGCGATCGTGAGCGCCATCCGGGCATGAGGCTCCTCCTCGTCCAGCCGAGGCTCCGCGCCGCACCCGACGCCGACAACCTCGAGACCGTCCGCCGCCTGGTCGGCTCCTCGACGACCGTCGTGGCGCCGGACGACGTGCTGCTGCTCCCTGAGCACGTCGTGCCCCGCGGCGGCGCCGAGGCCTACGAGCGCGCGGTCGGCGACCTCGCGCGCGCCCTCGGCTGCCACGTCGTCGGCGGCTCGCATCATCAGGCGCGCGGCGACGGGGTGTTCAACGCCGGCGTCGCCTGCGCGCCGGACGGCGGCGTCGTCGGGCGCTACGAGAAGGTGCGGCCCTATTCCGGCGAACGCGAGAGCGTGCGTCCGGGGCGGTCGATCGGTGAGTTCACGATCGCGGGGCGGCGCATCCTCGTGCTCGTGTGCGCCGACTTCTGGTTCGCCGACGTGATCCTCGGCGCCAGCGCACTGCCCGACCTGCTGCTCGTCCCGGCGCTGTCGGTCACGCGCAAGCCGACGCCCGCGTACTCCCGCGCGCTCTGGCGTCACCTCGCCGTCTCCCGCGCCTACGAATACGGCGTGTACGTCGGCATCAGCGACTGGGCGCACGAGTCCAAGCTGCCGGCCCTTGCCGCCGCCGGTGTGGCGGGCTTCGCAGACCCGACCACCACCGAACCGGACGAGCTGTTCCGGCCGCTCGGCGCCTCACCGTTCGCGGTCCACGAGCTCGACTTCGACCGCCTCGAGGATTTTCGGCGCGACCGTCGGAGTCGAGGGTTCTTCTGGAAGGGCTGACTCAGGCCACGAGCTTCCGGTACTTGATCCGGTGCGGGCGCTCGGCCTCCGCGCCGAGCCGCCGGCGCCGGTCGGCCTCGTAGTCCTGGTAGTTGCCCTCGAACCAGACCGCGCGGCTCTCGCCCTCGAAGGCGAGGATGTGGGTGGCGATGCGGTCGAGGAACCAGCGGTCGTGGCTGACGATCACGGCGCAGCCGCCGAAGTCGACGAGCGCGTCCTCCACGGCGCGCAGCGTGTCGACGTCGAGGTCGTTGGTCGGCTCGTCGAGCAGGAGCACGTTGCCGCCGCTGCGCAGCAGCTTGGCGAGGTGCACGCGGTTCCGCTCGCCGCCGGAGAGGTCCTTCACCTTCTTCTGCTGGTCCGGGCCCGTGAAGTTGAAGAGCGCGGCGTAGGCGCGCGAGTTCATCTCCCGTTTGCCGACCAGGATCGTCTGCCGGCCGCCCTCGGACAGCTCCTCCCACACGGTGCGCTCGCCGTCGAGGGTCTCGCGGCTCTGGTCGACGTGGGAGAGGACCACCGTCTCGCCGAGGCGGAGCGTGCCGGCGTCGGGCTTCTCCTGGCCGACGATCATGCGGAAGAGCGTCGTCTTGCCGGCGCCGTTCGGGCCGATCACGCCGACGATGCCGCCGCGCGGCAGGTCGAAGTCGACGCCGTCCATCAGCAGCCGGTCGCCGTAGCCCTTGCGGAGCCCGCGCGCCTCGATCACGAGGTCGCCGAGGCGCGGGCCGGGCGGGATCGTCATGCGTGCCGGCCCGCCCCGCGTTTCGGCCGCCTGGTCCTCGGCGAGCAGCTCCTCGTAGTGCGCGAGCCGCGCCTTGCCCTTCGCCTGCCGCGCACGCGGCGACATGCGGACCCACTCGAGCTCGCGGGCGAGCGAGCGGCGGCGCGCCGAGGCCTCCTTCTCCTCCTGGGCGAGCCGCCGCTCTTTCTGCTCGAGCCACGAGGAGTAGTTGCCCTCCCACGGGATGCCGGAGCCGCGGTCGAGCTCGAGGATCCAGCCGGCGACGTTGTCGAGGAAGTAGCGATCGTGCGTGATGGCCACCACCGTGCCGGGATACTCCTGGAGGTGGCGCTCGAGCCAGGCGACCGATTCGGCGTCGAGATGGTTGGTGGGCTCGTCGAGGAGGAGGAGATCGGGCTGCTGGAGGAGCACGCGGCACAGGGCGACGCGCCGGCGCTCGCCGCCCGAGAGCGTGCGCACGTCGGCGTCGCCCGGCGGCAGGCGGAGCGCGTCCATCGCGACCTCGAGCGTGCGGTCGAGCTCCCAGGCGTTCGCGGCGTCGATGGCGTCCTGGATGCGGGCCTGCTCGCCGAGGAGCTTCTCCATCTCCGCCGGCGGCATGTCCTCGCCGAGGCGCATCGACACCTGCTCGAAGCGCGCGAGCAGATGGCGCGCCGGCCCGACGGCCTCCTCGACGTGCTGGAGGACGTTCTTCGCCGGATCGAGCACGGGCTCCTGCGGCAAGTAACCGATGGTCGCGCCCTCGGCGGCCGCCGCGTCGCCCGCGAAGTCGTGCTCGGCGCCCGCCATGATGCGCAGCAGCGTGCTCTTGCCCGCCCCGTTCGGGCCGATCACGCCGATCTTCGCCCCGCGGTAGAAGGCGAGCGAGATGCCCTTCAGGATCTCCTTCCCCTGGGCGGTGATCTTGCGCACGTTCCGCATGGTGAAGATGAAGGGCGGTGGCATATCGCCCCGGGTAGCCCACCGGCGGAGAAATTTCCACTCGAACGCCCAGCGCGAACGTCGGCGCGGCGCGCCCGCGCCACACGAGCCAGGCGCAAGCGAGGGCGGCGCGGCGGCTCGTGTGATAGCCTAAGCGTCCGCCCATGCGGGTCGCAGCTCTCCGCAGCGCACCGCCGGCCATCGAGGATTTCGTGGTGGAGGAGCGTCCGGAGCCGGGCTACGTCCGGCTGCTCCGCAGCGGCGAGCTCGCGCGCCGCGCGCGCGCCGCGCTGGCCGAGCTCCCGGTCTGCGCCATCTGCCCTCGGGACTGCGGCGTCGATCGGCTGCACGCCGTGCCTGCCGACGACCCCGTCGAGCCCGCGCGCGCCGAGGCCGCGCGCCGCACCGTCCCCGCGCACATCCCGAAGGGCACGTCCTGCTTCACCGGCCGCTACGCCCGGGTGGCCTCGGCCTTCCCGCACTTCGGCGAGGAGGACTGTCTCCGCGGCTGGAACGGCTCGGGCACGATCTTCTTCTCGTTCTGCAACCTGCGCTGCGTGTTCTGCCAGAACTGGGAGCTGAGCCAGGTGGGTAAGGGCCGGGAGATGCGTCCCGAGGAGCTGGCGGAGTCGATGCTCGAGCTCCAGTCACGGGGCTGCCACAACATCAACTTCGTGACCCCGGAGCACGTCGTTCCCCAGCTCCTCGAGGCGCTCCTCCTCGCCGCCGACGCGGGCCTCACCCTGCCGCTCGTCTACAACACCAGCGCCTACGACTCGCTGCGCAGCCTCGAGCTGCTCGACGGGGTCGTCGACGTCTACATGCCCGACTTCAAGTACTGGGACGGCGCGCGGGCCAGGCGCTACCTCAAGGCGGAGGACTACCCGGACGTCGCCCGGCGGGTGATCCGCGAGATGCACCGCCAGGTGGGCCCGCTCCGGTTCGACCGGGACGGGCTCGCCGTCCGCGGGCTCCTGGTGCGGCACCTCGTGATGCCCGGTGCGCTCGACGACGCCCGGGAGATCTTCCGCTTCCTCGCCACCGAGGTGTCGGCCGACACCTACGTCGACGTGATGGACCAGTACCACCCCGCGGGCGCTGTCGACGGCGACAAGTATCCAGAGCTCTGTCGCCGTCCGGACGCGAGCGAGCGCCTCGGTGCCCGGCAGGTGGCGGAGCGGGAAGGCCTGTGGCGGGTGGACACGCGCTGGCGGCGCCGCGGCTGGGATCGAGCATCGGGTGCGGGCCAGTAGCTCAGATCTGCGCCGCCCTCTGGAACGCCGGCCGCGACTCGAGCCGCGCCAGGTAGCGCTTCAGGTTCGGGTACTCGTCGGTCAGCACACCGAACGACCGCGCCGAGAGGAGCCCGTACGCCATCATGATGTCGGCCGCGGAGAACTCGGCCCCCAAAAGATAGTCCTTTCCCCCGAGGGCGCGTTCGACGACGCCGAGCGCCGCCGCCGCCCGCATGCGCGCATCGGGAAGGATCGCGGAGATGCGCTCCGCCTCGGGCAGGAAGACCATGTGACGCACGAGGTCGCCGAAGGGCGGCATCACCGTCGCCTCTGCGAAGTGGAGCCACTGAAGGAACACGCCCCGCTCAAGCGTGCCGGGCGGGGGCGCGAGGCGGCCTCGACCGTAGCGCTCGAGGACGTACTCGACGATCGCGCCCGACTCGAACATCGTGAGCTCGCCGTCCTCGAGCACGGGGACCTTGCCCACGGGCGTCCGCTGCGCGAAGGGCCGCGTGGGTGGGGTGAAATCGACGGGCGCGACCTCGTAGGGGACACCCAGCTCCTCGAGGAGCCAGAGGATGCGCAGCGATCGGGTCGCGGGAGCGTGGTAGAGCCTGATCACGGCCCACGCTCTACCTCACCGGTGACGGCGCGGGTAGTCTTGCCCCCTCCCGCGCCCTATGCGCGCCCCGTAGCGTCGCACCAGAACGGCGGTGCGCTGGGGCCGAGGGCTGCGGTAAGCGCGTCGGTGGAAGCTGAATATCCATCGAGACGGTGCCGAGGCTCTTGTTAGCGAGGGTAAATGCCCCCAAAAGCCGCTCGGTCAGCCCCGGCACCACTTTGGTTGCGCCGTGAGGCCGCGCAATCCCGCATCGCAGACGCGCGCCGCCGGGGCATTCACCGCTTCCGCATCCGCGTGGCGGGCGTCGCGCCCCACGACCTCACCTGGGAGATCGGGTTCCGGCAGGGGCGGCCGCCGCTGCTGCGCACGCACGGGGATCGCTACCGTGGACGCTTGACGAGAATCCCCTCGCCGGTCAGCGGCGAGACAATACCGCGCGCTTGAGCCTTCCGAACTCGGCGGCCAGCGCCCGGAGCTGGTAGTGCGCGTTGAGGCCGCTCGGGTTCGGGAGGACCCAGACCCGGGCGCCGCAGATCTTCTCCGGCTGCGGCCCGACCGTCGCGCGCGGCCGCCCGAACGCGGCACGGAAGGCACCCACGCCGAGGAACGCCACCACCTCGGGACGGAAGCGGCGGACCATGCGCCGTACGCGTCGCGCGCCGGTCCTGAGCTCTCGCTCCGACAGCTCGGCCGCTCCCGCCGTCGCCCGCGACACCAGATTGGTGATGCCGAGCCCGGACCGCAGCAGCTCGCGTTCCTCGAACGGCGAGAGCTGCCGGCGCGTGAAGCCCGCGCGGTGGAGCGCCTTCCAGAACCGGTTGCCCGGACGAGCGAAGTGATGGCCGACGGCGCCCGAGTAGAGGCCCGGGTTGATGCCGCAGAAGAGCACCTTCAACCGCGACCGGACGACGTCGGGGACCGTCGTGCCGTGGGCGTCGGCGAGTTGCTGCGCCGTCGGCCGCCAGGGCGCGGGGCCGGTCACGGCGCCGGCCTTCTGCTAGGATCGCGGGCCCGATGAAGCTCCGCACCGTCCTCTCCCTCCTCCGCAGCGGCGAGCTTGGGCTGCTGCTCTCGGCGACGGGCGCAATGCGACGCCATCATCGCCTCGTCTTCCTCGCCGCCGGCACGTCGAGCGGGCTCTTCGCACGGCTCGCCAAGGGCCCCGTCCCGCTCGATCGCCTCGCCGACGGGCTCCTCGCCGATCCCTCGATGCGCGACGGGCTGGAGGCCTGGCTCCGGGTCGGCGTCGGGCTCGGCGAGCTCCGCGCCGGGCCGAGCGGCTACGGGCTGCGCGGGGCGCTCGCGAGGAAGCTCGCCGACCCGCGCCACGACGCGGCCGCCGCGCTCGTCGAAGAGACGGCGAGGCTGCACAGCGTCTGGATCCTCGAATCGCCGGCGCGCCTGCGCGCGGGGCGCCGCTTCATGCTCGGGGATCAGGACGGCCGGCTCGTGGCCCGCTCTTCGCGCCTCGTCGAGCCGTTCGTGTGCGAGGTGATCGAAGACGTCGTGCCGCGCGCGGGCCCGGTTCGACTCCTCGAGATCGGCTGCGGGTCTGCGGTCTACATCCGCCACGCCGCAGGGCGTAACCCCGAGCTGACGGCCCTCGGGCTGGAGCTCCAGCCCGAGGTGGCCGCCCTGGCGGCCGAGAACGTCTCCGCCTGGGGCCTCGCGCGGCGCGTCGCGATCGAGGCGGGCGACGTCATGGCGCGCGCCGCCGAGGCCGCCTTCGACCTCGCGACGCTGCACAACAACATCTACTACTTCCCGGTCGAGGACCGGATGAGGGTCCTGCGTCACGTGCGCGCTTTCCTCGGGCCCGGCGGCCGACTGCTGCTGACGACCCTCTGCCAGGGAAAGGGCGTCGGCGTCGACATCCTCGATCTCTGGGCGTCGATGACCGAGGGCTGCGGCCGCCTCCCGGGGCGGGCCGAG
>VBKF01000246.1 GCA_005888095.1 Deltaproteobacteria bacterium
CGCAGGAAGGTGCGCTTGACGGGACTCGCATCCGCCGTCAGCACCTTGCTCGCGCCGGAGTTCGTCGTGGGACTGCCGGCATTCACCAGGGCATCGGCGATGACGGTCGCGACCGGCGCCGCCGGCGGGCAGACGGGCGGCGGGCCGCCCACGCAGGTGCCGCCGGCGCAGGTGTCGGCGGTGGTGCAGTCGTCGCTGTCGTCGCACGGCGAGCTGTTCGCGGTGTTCATGCAGCCCGTCGCCGGGTCGCACGAGTCCGTCGTGCACACGTTGCTGTCGTCGCAATTGAGGGCGGGCCCGCCCACACAGGCGCCGCCGGCGCAGGTATCCGCCGTCGTGCAGGCGTTGCCGTCGTTGCAGGACAGGGTGTTCGGGGTGCCGGCACACACGCTGGCCGCGCAGGTGTCGCCGGAGGTGCAGGGATTGAGGTCATCGCACGGCAGGGTGTTGGGCGTGTTCACGCAGCCGGTCGCCGGATCGCACGTGTCGGTCGTACACACGTTGCCGTCGACGCAGTTGGGCGGCGGGCCGCCGACGCAGACCCCGCCCGCACAGGTGTCCGCCGTGGTGCAGGCATTGCCGTCGTTGCAGGGCAGCGTGTTCGGGGTACCCCCCACGCACGCGGCGGCGCCGTCGCAGGTGCTGCCACTGATGCAGGGGTTGTTGGCGCAGGCCTGGCCGGCAGGCTCGAACTGGCAGGTCGGCGAGCAGCAGTCGCCGGCGACGAGGTTGCCGTCGTCGCACTGCTCGCCGAGGTCCACGACGCCGTTGCCGCAGACGTGGGCGATCTTGCCGATGAGGACGGTGAACTGGTTGGTCTGCACTCCGCCAGCCGGGAAGCCTGGCCCCTGGACACCGAAGACGTTCTGGCCGCAGGGGCTGCCGGTGACGGTCTGGGGCGCGGCCGGATTGCCGACGAAGCCTGCCGGCGGTGGGGGTGCCACCGCGGTCAGGAACGGTCCGATCCGACCGGTGGCGAGCGGCGTCCCGAAGGCCAGCGCCGGCCCCCCCGGGACCAGCGGAATGCGAGTGCTGTCCTGGGTGAAGTTGACCGTCCCGACGGCGTCCGCCTGGAGCACTTCCACCCCGTAGGGGTGCGTGATCGTATACGTGCCGCCGGGGGTCCCCCCCAGGATGCGGACACGGACGCGGCCGAACACGACCTGATCTCCCGGGATCACCAGGCTCCCGTTCGCGAAGGAGCCTTCGAACTGGTCGTTCAACACGGCCTTGATGGTCCCGACCGTGATCGTGCTGATCGCTCTCGAATAGAAGAGCTCGAGCGGGAAGTTGTCCGGGAACGAAACCGGCTTGGTCGGATCCGGTACGGCCAACGCCGGATCACAGACCAGGTCCAGGCAGGCCTGTAGGGCGAGGCCGTTCGAATCCTGGTAGTACTGCGGGAAGCCGTTGACGGGATCGACGGGCCCGAAGCCGAAGAGCGGCGTGAAGCACGTCGTCGGCGCGGCGGCATGTGCCGCCATTGCTAGACAACTTGTAATCAACATGCCTGCTATCACCAAGCGGGTTCTCATTGACGCTCCTTTGACGGTGGTGGACTTGGGGGAATCCTTCGGCTCTGGCCGATCATCCGCTGTGCGTCTGGAGCAACATGCTTGCCAGGCGGTCGAGCGGAAAATATGCGCATGCGACACATCGCTCGCTGCTGCGAAGGAGAAGATGTCGCAGTGGGCTGCGGAGACTGCGCATTCCGCCCGAGCAGAGCCCATGCACGGCTGCCATTTCGATCACGTGCGCCACGCTTTGCGGCTCTCGAGGACGGCCATTGCCCTACGGTGCCACCTGCACCGACACCTGCGGACGGCCCGCCGCGCTCTCGCGCGAGCTGTAGTCCGTGCCGTCGGTCGAGGGGGTGTCGATCGCGAAGCAATAGACGCCGTCGCCGTGGATGGCGGGAGTGACGTCGAATTCCACGGTCTGCCCCGGCACCACCATGCCGAGCTTCGCCAGCACCGGCCTGTCGATGGCGGGCTGCGTCTTCCAGGTGATGGTCCCCTCGTTCCAGGTGCAGTCCCTGACCACGTGGAGGCGGGCGCCCAGGGCACTCCGCGCGTTCCTCACCCTCGCCACCTGGAGCTGGAGGCGTACGGAGGTGACCCGGCGAGTGCCGACACCGCTCATGCCGACGCGGATGAAGGTGCGCTGCACGCCCCCCTTCTTCTTCTTCGGGAACCCAGCGTCCACGCACAGCAGCTGGTTGGTCCCGAAGTTGGTCGTGGGCCGGTCGTCTTGGACGAAGGTGTCGGCCAGAACGGTGGCGACCGGCGCCGGGGAGGCGAGCGTCGTCGTCGTGGTGCTGGTTTCGGACACGGTGGTCGTCGTGGTCGGCGGCGGTTCGGTGGTGGTGGTCGTGGACGTCGTCGTGGTCGTCGGCGCGGGCCCGCAGGGGCAGACGGCCGTGACCGCGACCTGGGGCGTGCCGACCGTCGCCTCGCGCGAGCTGTAGAGAGCACTGTCGGTCGAGATGGTGTCGAGCGCGAAGCAGTAGACACCGTCCCCGCTGATGGCGGGGGTCACGTCGAAGTCCACCGTCTGGCCCTGCGCCACGGCGCCGAGCACCGCCAGCACCGGCCCGTCGATCGCGGGCTGCGTGCTCCAGGTAACCGTGCGCTCGTCCCAGCTGCAGCCCGTGATCGCGTGGAGGACGCCGCCCGTGACGCTCTGCGCATTGGTCACGTTCGCCACCTGCAGCTGGAGGTGAGCGGATGAGACGCGGCGCGGGCCGACGCCGCCGACGCTGACCCGGAGGAAGGTGCGCTGCACGCCGGTGGTCCCGGGCGCCGCGGCGACGCCGTTATCCACGGCGAGGAGGCTGCTGGTCCCGAAGTTCGTGTCCGGCAGGTCGGACTGGACGTAGGCATCGGCCGTGACCGCGGCGAGCGGCGCATTGGTCGGGCAGAAGGGGGGCGGCCCGCCCACGCACACGCCGCCGGCGCAGGTGTCGGCCGTGGTGCAGGCATTGGCGTCGTCGCAGGGCGCCGTATTCGGCGTGTGGACGCAGCCCGTGGCCGGGTCGCACGAATCGTCGGTGCAGACATTCGCGTCGTTGCAGTTGGGCGGCGGGCCCCCGACGCAGGTTCCGCCCGCGCACGAGTCCGTCGTGGTGCAGGCGTTGCCGTCGGTGCAGGACGCGGTGTTCGCCGTGTTCACGCAGCCGAACGCCGGGTTGCAGGCGTCGTCGGTGCAGACGTTGGCGTCGTTGCAGTTGAGGCCCGGGCCGCCGACGCAGACGCCGCCGGCGCAGGTGTCGGCCGTGGTGCAGGCGTTGCCGTCGTTGCACGTCGCCATGGTGGGGGTGCCGCCCCCACACACCCCGGCGCCGTCGCAGGTGGTTTCGGCGAAGCAGGGGTTCGTGCCCGTGCACGGCGCCCCGGCCGGCTCGAGCTGGCACGTCGGATCGCAGCAGTCGCCGGCCACCGTGTTGCCGTCGTCGCACTGCTCGCCGGGCTCGACCATGCCGTTGCCGCAGACCGAGGCCTTCTTGCCCAGGACGGACCAGAGGTTCGTCTGGACGCCGCCGGCCGGCAGCCCCGGCCCCTCGACACGGAAGAAGTTCGTGCCGCACGGGCTGCCCGCGATCGGGTGAAGGATCGCCGGATCCCCGATGAAGCCGGCGGGCGGTGCCGGCGGGGTCGTGTCCCACTGGAGCCAGGTGCTGATCCAGGAGAACGGAGCGAGCGGGGTCGTGAAGGCGTTGAGCCCCGCCGGGCCGCAGGTCGGGGGAACGGAGAGGAGGCAGTCGTCGGTGAAGTTGATGCTGCGCCGTCCCGCCGCCCCCGCGGTCAGCGTGTGAACGCCGAAAGGGTGCGTGATGGTGTAGGTGCCGGCGGCCGGCGTGTCGATCCGGAAGCGCACGCGGCTGAAGACCGCCTGGTCGCCCGGGATCACTGCCGCGGCGCCGAAGGTGCCCGTGATCGCGAACACGAGCAGCCCCTTCCCGCCGCCCGGCATCGTCACGTCCGCGGTCACGAACGTGTAGAGGTGCTCGGCGAAGAAGTTGCCCGTGGCGATGTCGAGGGGCTCGGACGGGTGCGGCAAAGGAGGCAGGCCGCACAGCCGATCCGCCGGATCGAGGCACAGCCCCAGCCCGAGGCCGTTCTGATCGACGTAGTACGCGGGATACCCGAACGTCGCCTCGCTGATCGGGCCGAAGCTGGCCAGCCCCTGGTGGGGGCACGACTGCGCCCGGGCCGTCACCCCCGACCCCAGGGCAAGGATGCTCATCAGCGCGACGCTCTGCAGGGTCCTCATGTCCGTCTCCCTTTCTTACTGCGCGACCTGGACGACCATGGCGGGCCGCTGCGAGCTGCCCTCGCGCGAGTTGTAGATGGCGCTGTCGGTGGATGATGTGTCGAGCGCGAAGCAGTACGTGCCGTCGCCCGGGATGGCGGCGGTGACGTCGAAGTCCACGGTCTGCCCCTGCGCCACGGCGCCGAGCGTGGCGAGCGCCGGCCCATCTATCGCAGGCTGTGTGTTCCAGGTGATGGTGCGCTCGTTCCAGCCGCATCCCGTGATCGCGTGCAGCGTGCCGCCCGCGACGCTCTGCGCATTGGTCACCTTCGCGACCTGCAGCTGTAGGTGCGCCGAGGAGACCCGGCGCGTGCCGACGCCGCTGACGCTCACCCGGAGGAGGGCACGCTGCACCCCCGCGCCACCGGGCGCCGACGGGGAGCCGTTGTCCACGGCGAGGTACGTCTTCGTGCCGAAGTTCGTGGTCGGCTTGTCCGACTGGACGTAGGTGTCGGCCACCACGGCCGCGACCGGGGCGATCGCGGGCAGCGTCGTGCTCGTGGTGGTCGACGTCGTGGTCGTCATCGTCGGGCCGGCCCCGCACGGGCAGACGGCCGTGACGGCGACCTCGGGCTTCCCGGCGGTCGCCTCGCGGGAGTTGTAGAGGGCGCTGTCGGTCGAGGGGGTGTCGAGTGCGAAGCAGTAGACGCCGTCGCCGTGAATGGCGCCGGTCACGTCGAAGTCGACCGCCTGGCCCTGCGCCACCGCGCCGGCAGTCGCGAGCACCGGCCCATCGATGGCGGGCTGCGTCTGCCAGGTCATGGTGCGCTCGTTCCATCCGCAGTCCGTGATCGGATGGATGCGGCCGCCCGAGACGCTCTGGGCATTGGTCACCTTTGCGACCTGCAGCCGCACGCGGGCGCCCGTCACCTGGCGGGTGCCGACGCCGCTCACGCGCACGCGGAAGAAGGCGCGCTGCACGGTGGGGCCGGCGTCGGCGGCGGCGAGGGTGCTCGTCCCGAAGTTGGTGCCCGGGCTGCTCGACGATACGTAGGTGTCCGCCTCGACCACGGCCACCGGCACTCCCGTGGGGCAGATGAGCGGCGGGCCGCCCACGCACGTTCCTCCCGAGCACGTGTCGTTGGTGGTGCAGGCACTGCCGTCGTCACACGGCGCGGTATTGGGGGCGTGCACGCAGCCCGTGGCCGGGTCGCACGAGTCGATGGTGCAGACGTTCCCGTCGTCGCAGCTGCGTGCCGGCCCACCCGTGCACCGTCCATTCGAGCAGGCGTCGCCCGTGGTGCACGCGTTGCCGTCGTTGCAGGCGAGAGTATTCGGCGCGTGCATGCACCCAACGGCCGGATCGCAGGAATCGGTCGTGCAGACGTTTCCGTCGTCGCAGGCGAGCGGCGGTCCGCCGTGGCAC
>VBKF01000247.1 GCA_005888095.1 Deltaproteobacteria bacterium
TCACGGTGGTGCGCAACCTCGTTCGCCACCTGGGCGACGTGCCCGGGATCGGGCTGGAGGCGGGGCGTCGCTACCGCCTGACCGCGTACGGCATCTGGGGCTACGCGCTGCTCAGCAGCCGGACGCTGCGCAGCGCGATCGAGTTCGGCATCCGGTACCTCGACCTGACCTTCGCCTTCAGTCGCTTCCGGGCGGAGAACGCGCCGAATGGGCTTCGCGTCGTCCTCGACGACCGCGACATCCCCGAGGAGTGCGCGCAGTTCCTCGTCGAGCGCGACGCCGCGGCCGCGGTGGCGATCCAGCGCGATCTCTTCCTCCGGCCCGTGCCCCTCCAGCGCGTCTCGTTTCGCTTCCCGCCGCCCGCCCATGCCGATCGCTTCCCGGAGTACTTCCCGGGGCCCGTGTACTTCGACGAGCCGGCGCACGGGGTCGTGGTCGCGACGGAGTGGCTCGACCAGCCGTTGCCGCAGGCCGACGAACGGACCGCGCGCCTGTGCGAGGAGCAGTGCCGGGCCCTTCTCGATCGCCGCCGCGCGCGGTCGCGCGTCTCCGAGCAGGTCCGGCAGCGTCTCCTCCGGCCGCAGGCCATCACGCAGATGGAGACGATCGCCGCCGAGATCGGCATGGCGCCACGCACCCTGCATCGGCACCTCGCGGCCGAGGGCACCTCGTTCCGCCGCCTCGTCGACGAGGTCCGGGAAGCGCTCGCCGAGGAGATGCTCGCGCACCGGATGACGATCGACGAGGTGGCCGAGCGCCTCGGCTACGCCGAGGCGTCGAGCTTCGTCCACGCCTTCAAGCGCTGGAAGGGCGTCGCGCCCGGTGCCTACCGGCAGGGACGTTCCGGCGGGGAGACCCGATCGAGCGCCAAGCGCTAGCCCCAATGTCGGTCAGTTGAGGCGTAACGGACCGCGTTCTGGATCTTTTGCGCCCCTCTATCGTGCGTCTGGTAGAGGAGGGGCGGGGATGGACCAGCGCGCGATCCTCGGTCGCCTCGGCGGTCATGACGGCCGAACAGAGCACGATCCGCGGCGGCGGCAAAGCCGCCACGCAGCCACTCCTATCTGCTTCTCTGCTTGACGGGTCTTCCTTACGGGCCGTAGACACCACGGGTACTTCTTACCGCTCCATGTATGTTCGCCGACGTCTGCGTGCGGACCACGACATCGCCGTGACGAGCCGACAAGCCGTCCCGCGGTCGGAGGCCAGCGCCTTTCGCCAGATATCGCCGGTGTTGCGCCGGGCGCTCGCCGCCTTCGCGTGGCTCAACGTCGCCGTCTCGTTGGTGGTGCGCGTCGTGCATCGCGGGCCCTACGTCCCTGGATGGGACTTCGTCGGCGCCGCGCACGGGCTCTTCCTCGCATCGACACGCTCTCCCCGCGCCATCGTCTCCTACCTTCTGGAGCACCAGTTCGACACCGCGTTCACCTGGATCCTCACCGCCCTGTCCGTGCTGCCCGGGTTCCTGGCGGCGCGGTGGCCGTCGGCGCACTGGCCGCTCGTGACGGTCCTTCTGTTCTCCCTGCTCGCGTTCGCCTTGCTGGGAGCGGCGCTTCGTCTCGAGCGGACCGAGTGGTGGCTCGTGACGCTCGGCTGCGCCGCCTCGTCCGCCATCCTGTCCAACGCCCTGATGGGGAATTGCCACATCGAGGCCACGCTGCCGTTCGCCATCGCGCTGTGTGCGACGTTGCGATGCCGCGCGACGCCCCTGGCGGCCACGATTCTGGCCGCCCTGGCGATCGAGGCGGCATGGCATGTCCACGAGCTGGGGCGGACGGTGTTCGCCGTGTTCCTGGCGGCCGCCGTGTGCCTGCCGCACGCGCAGTGGTCGGCGCGCGCGGTGTGGGCGGCAGCCGGCTTGCTGCAACTGTGGCTCGCCCTGCGCTTTGTCGACCACAACACGGCCCACTTGATCGCAATGAGGTTCCCGCCTCCCGCGACCTGGGCCGAATACGCCCGGGACATCTCAGTTTACTTCCTCTCCGCCACCCCCGACATCCCGTTGCTGCTGGTCGCCGCACTGCTGGCTCTCATGCTCGTCCGCGGCGACCGGTGGTTCTGGCGCGCAATCGTCGGCTTTCAGATGGGGCTGGTGTGGCTCCTCGTCACCAACCCCGGCGTTATGAGGGGGCTTAGCTGTGTCTGGCCGCGGCGCATCCTGGTGCTTGAATTCCTCTGCCTCGGGCTGGTCGTCGCCGTGATCCGGGAACGCCACCGGGCCGCCCGGGTCCTGCTCGGGCTGCTCGTGGCCGGGGCGGTATGGCAGCTTGCGCACACGCTGCGATGGGCGGCACGGCCCCTCGACCCGACGGGCACCAGACTGGCCTTCACGCTACCGTACACGGAAACGACGATGGAGAGAGGCGCCTACCTCGACTCGAAGGTTTCGTTCAGTCTCGTCGACTGGTCCGTCGAGCTGCGCTCGCGCGCCGAGCAGGGCCGCAGGCTGCTGCTGGTCTATAACCTGTCGTCGTTCGACGAGAACAACACCGATCCCGCCGGCGTTCTCGAGCGGCTCTACCTGCATCTCGGCCATGCCCGTTTCCTCGACACGGTGTTCAGCTTCGGCGCGCAGCGGGTGCGGTGGAATGAGCTGCCGATCCGTCCGATGAACGAGCTCGACGGGTTTCTTGGATCGTTGACGGACCCGTCGATCGTCGACGGCTACTGGCTGCATCATCCCAACGACGAGCAACCCACCTGGGAAAGCGCCACGACGCACCGGCAGGAGGTGGCAACCATCTTCGGGAAGCTCGGCGAACGCTTCCAGATCGTGTGGGGGCTGGCAGTGAAGGACCTGCAGGGGCGCACGCTGCACCGCTTCGCCCTGGCGCCGCGGTCGGGCTGAGGCGAGGCATCCAGAGCACGTAGGTCACAGCGGCCTGCGACGCCTCCTCCGGGTGACCACCGTTCCTCCGCCTCGAGCGTGCGACACAGGCTGTCGAATGACGCCCCGCCCTGGCCGCCGTATCGTGAGAGCCGACGCGCCCGGTCAGCGGCGCGCCGTCGCCGCGGCGACGTCGAGGCCGTAGAGCCGCGAGGCGTTCTCGGCGAGGATCTTCCGCCGCACCGACGCGGGCACGGGCTCCAGCACCGCGAGCGTCTTCGTGACCGCGCCCGGGAACGTCGCGTCGGGATGCGGGTAGTCGGACGCCCAGACGATCAGGTCCTCGCCCGCGTGGCGGACGACGGCCTCGACGATCGCCTCGCCGGGGTCCATCGAGATCATGCACTGGCGGCGGAAGTACTCCGACGGCGGCTGGCGGACGAGCGGCAGGAGCGCGCGCCAGGTCTCCCAGTGCTCGTCCATGCGCTCGAGCCAGTAGGGGAGCCAGCCGCAGCCCGACTCGAGGAACACGACGCGGAGCCTCGGATGGCGCTCGAGCACGCCCGCCAGCACGAACCCGGCGCACGCCGCCATCTGCTCGAAGGGGTGCGAGAGGACGTGGCGGATCGCGGCGTTGTCGAAGCGGTCGCGGCCGAGCGTCGGCATGGTGTCGGAGAGGCCCTCGTGGACCGCGATCGGCACGCCGAGCGACTCGGCGCAGTTCCACAGCCGGTCGTAGACGGGATGATGGATCGGGCGCCCGCCGTACGGGTTCGGCCGCATGAATGCGCCGCGGAAGCCGAGGCGCTCGACAGCGTTTTCCAGCTCGCGCATCGACTCATCGACATCGAGCAGCGGCAGCAGCGCGACGCCCACCAGTCGGGAGGGCGCCAGGCGGCAGTAGTCGGCGAGCCAGCGGTTGTACGCGCGGCAGAGCGCGGCCTGGAGCCCGGCATCTTGGACGTCGCTGAAGTAGAGCCCGATCGACGGGTAGAGGACGGCGACGTCGATCCCCTCCGTGTCGAGGTCGGCGAGGCGCGCCGCCGGGTCGAAGCCACCGGCGCGCGGCGTGTAGCCGGCGAAGCTCCGCTCCGGGCCGAGCGTCAGCAGCATCGCGTCGCGCATGGCGATCCGGTCGCCCACCACCTGGCAGGGGTAGCCGTGCTCGTCGAGCGCGAACCGGGGCGCGCGGCCCCGATACGCTTCCTCCACGTACTCCGTCCATACGGTGGGCGGCTCGGTCACGTGGCCGTCGGCGTCGATCACGGGGAGGCGAGCGTCCGTCATGCGGGAGCCGTAGGCCGGTGGTCGCGCCGAGTCAACGGGTCATTGGCGAGCCGCGGATCGCAGCCCTCGCGCGACGGCGTCAGACGGCCGACGGCGGCACGGTAGCGGGCACGCCCCGCGTCTGGCGACGCGCAGAGAGGATGCCCGGGAAGAGGAACACGAGTGCGCCGATGGCCGCTCCGATGAGCTGGCCCCGCAGGAGCCGCGACGAGGTGTAGCGGATGAGCTCGGGGATGTTGCAGAGCGTCTCGACCTGCTTGCCGGGCGAGATGGCTCCGGGCTCGTTGTACCACCCGAGCACGGGCGGCACGATGAAGGACGCCGCCACGGCACCCACGATCGCGCCCACCATCATGAAGACCAGGACTCTCCTCACGGCGCTCATGGGTCGACGATCACCACACGCGCCTGATGCCGTACCGGCCGAAGACGCGGTCCCTTGAGACGATCGCGAGGCGACGCCGGAGGGCCTGAGCGGCGAGCAGGCGGTCGAAAGGGTCGCGGTGGTGAAAGCGGAGCGTGGCAACCCGGGCGACATCCGCGAACTCGATGTCGAGGAGGCGGAAGCCGTTGGCGGCCAGCTGTTCGGGCACGAAACGCTCGATCGGGGCATCGAGCCGGAGCTTGCGCAGGCTCAGCTTGATGGCCATCTCCCAACAGCTCGCCACACTGAACAGGCACTCGTTGGCGGGCGTCCCGATCGCCCGGCGCGCGCCGGAGGAAAGCGTCGGCGCACCCTCGACCCACCAGAGGAAGGCGTGGGTGTCGAGGAGAAGAAGCATCAGGTGTACTTCCGGAAGTCACGCGGCGTGTCGTCGAAGTCGGGCGCGATCCAGACGCGACCCCTGGCCGAGCCGGGCCTGCGCCTCCGCGGGGGCGGCTCGACGCGGACCAGGCGCACGACCGGCCTGTTGTCCCTGGCGATGACGATCTCGACTCCCGACATCGCTTTGCGCACCAGCTCGGAGAATCGCGCCTTGGCGTCGGCCACATTGACCTGGACCGTACCCTGTCGAACGGGCATGTTGGTCACCTTATCTGACCAACGGCGGACGGCGCAATGCGACGCCCCATCGTCGTGCACCGCCACGGGGCCCGTCGGCGCGAAGCGCGCACCCCCTGCCAGGACGTTGTTTACACCCACACCATCCAGAGGTAGGTAGAGCGCACTCTCGATGAGCGCCGGCTACGAACGTCTCTCGGCCCAGGACAGCTCCTTCCTGGTCTTCGAGGACCAGAACACGCACATGCACCTCGGAGGGATCGCGATCTTCGACGCGGGTCCGCTCGCCACCCCCGACGGCGGCGTCAACATCGAGCGAATCCGCCGCCACGTCGCGTCCCGCCTGCACTGGATCCCGCGCTACCGGCAGCGGATCGCGTACATTCCGCTCGAGCGGCATCCGGTGTGGGTCGACGACGACCACTTCAACCTGAGCTACCACGTCCGGCACACGAGCCTGCCCCGCCCCGGCGACGAGGAGCAGCTGAAGCGCCTGGCGGGTCGCGTGATGTCACAGCGCCTCGACCGCCGCCGTCCGCTGTGGGAGATCTGGATCGTCGAGGGGCTCGAGGGCGGCCGCTTCGCGATGGTCACCAAGACCCACCACTGCATGGTGGACGGGGTGGCGGCCGTCGACCTCAACGCGATCCTCCTGAGCCCGACGCCCGAATACCCGCAGGAAGACGCGTCGCCCTGGGTCCCGCGGCCGGCGCCGGGTCCGCTCACACTCCTGCGCGACGAGGCGCTCCGGCAGATACGCCGGCCGCTCGCCCTCGGGCGATGGCTCGGCAGCACGCTGCAGGCGCCCGACGTCGCTCCCGGCCGCGTCGCCGAGCGGGTGTCGGCCGCCTGGCAGACGATCAGCGCGGGCCTCCGGGGCGCAGCCAGAACGCCGCTCAACGCGCCGATCGGCCCCCACCGCCGCTTCGACTGGCTGACGCTCGACCTGGGCGAGGTGAAGGGCGTGAAGGAGCGCTTCGGCGGCACGGTGAACGATGTAGTGCTCGCCACCGTGGCGGGCGGCGTGCGCCGCTTCCTGCGCAAGCGCCGCGCGAGCCTCGAGGGGATGGACTACCGCATCGTCGTGCCGGTGAGCGTGCGCTCGGAGGACGAGCGCGGCCGGCTCACCAATCGCGCTTCGGGATGGCTCATGTCGCTGCCCATCCAGGAGCGCGACCCGCGCCGTCGGCTCGCCAGGATCCGCCAGACGACGGCGCATCTCAAGGAGACGAACCAGGCACTCGGAGTCGAGCTCCTGACCCAGCTCGCCGAGTGGGGCGGCGCGGCCCTGATCACGCTCGGCACGCGGTTCGCGTCCCGGCTCGCCCCTTACAACCTGATCGTCACCAACATTCCGGGCCCGCAGGTGCCGCTCTACATGCTCGGGGCGCCGTTGCGCAGCGGCTACCCGACCGTCCCGCTGTTCGAGAACCAGGGTCTCGGCGTCGCGACGTTCAGCTACGCCGGGAAGCTCTGCTGGGGCTTCAACGCCGACTGGGACCTGGTGCCGGACCTGCACGACTTCGTCGAGGCCATCGGCGACTCGTTCCAGGAGCTCACCGAGGCGGCGGGGTTCGGTGACGTGCGGGCGACGAAGGCAGCCGTGCCTCCCCCGGAGGTGGCGGCGGGACCGTAAAGACGGGCTTGGTCTGCCCGACCGCTATTCGACGATGTCCTTCTTGAGACTCTGCACGAACGCGACGAACTCACGCTGCTCGGCCTGAGGCACCTGGAACTTCGCCAGGGTCGCAGCGGCATGACCGAGGAACACGTTCCAGTCGCTCTCGCTGATGCGCATGCCTCGGTGGGTGAGCGCCATGTCCCGGCCGCGGTAGTACATCGGGCCGCCCGCGCTCGCGCAGAGGAAGTCGATCAGGAGCTGCTTTTCCCGCTTCACACCGTCTTCCCCGCGATGCGCCCAGAAGCGCCCGAGCTGCGGATCCGCCTGCAGCCGGGGCAGCAGATCATTCGCCACCGCCGTGATGGCGTCGTAACCACCAAGGCGCTCGTAAAGGGTCTTCTTCTCGCTCATCGGGTCCTCCTCGAGTGAAGCATGGGCTCAGCGGAGCAGCCGGCGCGTCGCCAGGTCGGCGCCCGCGCGTAGCGCGCGAAGCTTCTCCCACACCACCTCCTCGGCCACCTCGCCGAGACCGGCGGCCGTCGCGAAGCCGCAGTCGGTCCCGGCCAGCACGCGCCGCGGATCGCCCACCGCCTCTGCGGCGCGCTCGAGCCGGTCCGCCACCACCTCCGGATGCTCGACGTAGTTCGTCGTCGTGTCGATCACGCCGGCCACCAGGAGCATGCCGGCAGGCAGCGGGTGGCGCGCGAAGGCGCGGTGCTCGTGCGCATGGCGCGGGTTGGCCATGGAGAGGACGAGTGCGCCGACGCGCGCCCGGTAGAGGCGCGGCAGGATGTCCTCGAGCGGCACGTCGAAGACGTGCGGCGCCTCGTAGTTGCCCCAGCAGACGTGCAGGCGCACGCGCTCGGGCGGGATCGCCGCGAGCGCCCGGTTGATCGCCTCGACGTTCACGTCGACGAAGGCGAGAAAGTCCTCGAGCGGCCGGTCGGCGAACGAGGTGTGCCGCTCCATCGCCAGGTCCGGGCAGTCGAGCTGGAGGACGAAGCCCTGCGAGACGATGTACTCGTACTCGGTCCGGAGCGCGTCGGCGACCGCGACCACGTAGTCCGCGTAGCGCGGGTAGTGCTCGTTCAACATGGCCGCGGCGACGATGCCCGGCGACGCGGCGGTCATGAACGACTCCGTGAAGCGGCGCGGCTCGGCGGCGAGGATGCGGAGGTACTGGGCGCACTCCTGCTCGAGGGGCACGCGGTCGACGTAGCGCACCTCGCCGATCGCCTTGGGCGCCGTCGTGAGGCTCACCATCGGCCGCGCGAACTCCGGGAGCTTCAGCTCGAGGAAGCTCCGGTAGTGGACGATGTCCCGCATCACCTGCCGGTCGCTCGCCCCGCCGAAGCCGCTCATCCGGTGCTGCACGTAGGTGAAGAAGCTCTCGCGCGCCTGCTCGCCGTCGTTGCCGACGTCGACGCCGGCCTCGAGCTGCCTGCGGACGACCTGCTGCGTCGACTCCTCCACCGCCGCAGCGAGCGCCGCCGCGTCGACCGGCTCCCGGCGGCTCAGTCGCACGTACATGTCGACGAGCCCCGGCGGACGCGGAAGACTCCCGGCGTGGGTGGTGAGGATGTACCTCTCGCTCCGCTGCATCGAGCGATCGTAGCGCCCCCCGGCTGTCGTGAGTAGAGGCCGGCGCCGTCGCCAGCCGGGCCCCCGGCTGACCCGTCCCGCTTCCCCTGCTAAGGACCGCAGCATGCGAACCATCGCAACCGGGCTCCAGTTCCCCGAAGGGCCGATCGCCATGCCCGATGGCAGCGTGCTGCTCGTCGAGATCCGGCGCGGGACGCTCTCGCGTGTCTCACCCGACGGGCGCATCACCGTCGTCGCCGAGTGCGGTGGCGGGCCCAACGGCGCGGCGATCGGGCCGGACGGCGCTTGCTACGTCTGCAACAACGGCGGCTTCGAATGGCACGACATGAGCGGCATCGTCGTGCCAGGCAACCAGCCGGCGGATTACATCGGCGGTCGCATCCAGCGCGTCGACCTCGCCACGGGGAAGGTGACCGATCTCTACACCGCCTGCGATGGCCGGCCGCTTCGCGGCCCGAACGACCTGATCTTCGACCGCCACGGCGGCTTCTGGTTCACCGATCACGGGAAGATGCGCGAGCGCGACCGCGACCGGACGGGACTCTTCTACGCTCGCGCCGACGGGTCGCTCATCCGGGAGGTCGTCTTCCCGCTCGATGCGCCGAACGGCGTCGGGCTCTCGCCGGACGGCGCGAAGGTCTACGTCGCGGAGACGTTCACCGGGCGGGTGTGGAGCTGGGACGTGGTCGGGCCCGGCGAGCTCACGACGGCGATGGGGTTCGGTCCGGGCGGTGGCCAGCTCCTCTGCGGGCTCCCGGGCTTCCAGCTCTTCGACTCGCTCGCGGTCGAGGGCGCGGGGAACATCTGCGTCGCGACGCTGGTGAACGGCGGCATCACGGTGATCGCCCCGCACGGCGAGGTGCTCGAGCACGTTCCGACGGGCGATCCGCTGACGACGAACATCTGCTTCGGCGGGCCGGATCTCCGGACGGCCTACGTGACCTGCTCGGGGACAGGAAAGCTCATGGTGCTGGAATGGCCGCGGCCTGGGCTTCGGCTCGCGTACGCCTGAGCCGCTCGCCGTTGCAGTCGGCGAAGCCCATGGCGCACCCCGCCGTCCGGCGTTGACAATCGGCGCGACGCCCGGGTACAGCAGGCGCGCCGCGATGCCGCAGAACGTGCCCGAGTTCCGCTTCGGGGACGACGCCCTCCGGGTCCGGCAGTTCGTCTACGAGCACTGGTGCGCACACGGCCGTGGGCCGAACCTGCGCGCCGTGCACGCCGCGACCGGGCTCGCGCGCGAGCGGATCATCGCCGCCTACCGGGAGCTCGAGCTCGGCATCATGTGCACCGTCCACCCGCGCACCCAGAACGCGACCCTCCTGAAGGCGCCGCCCTTCTCGAGCTACCCGACGCAGGCGGAGCTCCACGTCGACGGCCGGTTCCACTGCTGGGCGGGGTGCGCGATGGAGTCGCTCGCCGCCTCCATGATGCCGCCGTTCGCCGGCAAGGAGGTGCGCATCGAATCGTACTGCGCCTGCTGCCTCGAGCCCGTCCGCGTCGTCACCAAGGACGGCGAGACGCTCGCGCACACGCCCGAGTCGCTCCTCGTGCACGTGAGCACGAGCCCGCACGAGTGGAACCTCACGGACATCATCGCGATGTGCGACAGCATGAACTTCGTCCTCGACGAGGCGCACGCGGCGCGCTACGACGCGGCCCTCGGCCGGCGCGGCGTGCGCTTCACGATGGAGCAGGCGCGGCGCTTCGTGACGCCGACCGGGAAAGCGCGCATGTGGCAGTACGACCGGCCGCCCGATTACATCCGGCCCGAGAAGATCATCGCCGGCATCCGCGCGCTCGGCGTCGACACGCGCCCCTGGGAGGTCTAGGTGGCGCGCGCCTGGCCCGCCGTGCAGGTCGTCCCGCCGGGCCGGCTCGCCTACGGCATGCAGCTCCCGATCGTCGCCCAGAGCCCGATCTTCGCGCAGCCGTGGGAGGCGGGCGCCGGCACCCCCGACGTCGTGCGCATCGCCGAGGCGTGCGACCGTGCCGGCTTCTTCTACCTCGCGGTCTCCGACCACATCTGCATCCCGCGCGAGCGCGCCCTGGCCATGTCGATCGTGTGGTTCGACCCGGTCGCGACGCTCGGGTTCCTCGCCGCGGCGACGCGGCAGGTGCGGCTCCTCTCCTACGTCTACGTGCTCCCCTACCGCCACCCGCTCGCGACGGCCAAGGCGTTCGCGACCCTCGACGCGCTCTCCGGCGGCCGCGTGATCCTCGGCGTCGGCGCCGGACACCTCGAGGCCGAGTTCCGGACCCTCGGCGTCGACTTCGCCCGGCGGGGGCGGCTCGTCGACGAGGCGATCGACGTGATCGTCAAGGCTTTCCTCGACGAGTTCCCGGACCACGCAGGCCCGACTTGGACGATTCACGGGGTGGGCGTGGGACCGCGGCCGCGTCAGCGCCCGCGGCCACCGATTTGGGTCGGCGGCTCCACGCGCGCCGCGCTCCGGCGCGCCGCCGAGCGCGGCGACGGCTGGCTCCCGCAGGGCGTCCCGCCCATGGGACTCGCCGAGGCGATCGCCTACGTGCGCGGCGTCCGCGGCGACGAGCCGATCGAGATCGGCGCCAACAGCCCGTGGCTCTATGTCGGGACGCCGTCCTTCGACCTCGGACCGAATGCGCGGAGCGGGCCGGGCGAGGTCCTCGCCGGCATCCTGCTCGACCTGAAGGCGCTCGGGGTGAACCACGTGGGCGTGCGCTTCCGGACGCGTTCGGTCGACGAGCTGCTCGAGCAGATCGACGCCTTCGCGCACGAGGTGGCGCCGCACCTCTGATGCTGCTCGCGGGCCGCGTCGGGATCGTGTCGGGCA
>VBKF01000248.1 GCA_005888095.1 Deltaproteobacteria bacterium
CGTTCAGCGGCGACTACGCCGACCCTCGCCGGGCCGACGGCGCTCGCCAGATCTCGCTGCCGATGAGGCCGGGTGCGCCGCTCTCCGAGCTCCGGGACACCGTCCACCCCGACGGCGCGCTCGACCGGCTTCGCGTGAGCGTCTTCGGCCTGCCCGTCACCCTCGAGGCCTACGTGAACATCGGTTCGCCCATGCCCTGATCCTCACGAGCGCGCTCGCCGCCGCGCGGGAGCTCGGGATGGACGGCCTCGTGGCAAAGGCGCGTCATCTCGGTCTCGACCCCGCGGCCACCGCCGAGGCGCAAGAGCCCGCCGATGGCGAAGCGGTCTTTCACCACGAGGGAGACGTCTGGACCGTCACCTACGCGGGCAAGTCCGTCCGCTTGAGGCACGGCAAGGGCCTCGCCGACATCGCGATCCTGCTCGCCAATCCGGGCAAGGAGATCCACGTGGCGGACCTGATCGCCGCCTCCGCGAGCGCATCGCCCGACCCGCGCGGCACCCCCACCGCGGACCTCGTCGCACAGGGTCTCCAGGTGTCCCGAGGGGCTTCCGGAGACACCGTCCTCGACGATCGGGCACGGGCTGACTACCGGGAACGCTTGGCGGATCTGCACCGCGAGCTCGAGGACGCCGAGCGCTGCAACGACGAGGGACGCGTGGCGCGCGCGCGCGCCGAGCTCGACTTCATCGCCGGAGAGCTGGCGTCCGCCTTTGGCCTCGGCGGCCGCAGCCGGCGCGCAGACAGTCCGATCGAGCGCGCCCGCAAGGCGGTCGCGTCGCGCATTCGCTTCAGCCTCGGGCACATCGCGCGCGTGCATCCCCCGCTGGCCCGCCACCTCCGCCGGTACATCCGGACGGGCACGGTCTGCACCTACGTGGTGCCCGACGAGCCCGTGCGCTGGAGGGTGTGACGCCGGTCCCCGCCGCGCGCGGCACCCCGTCCCGGGACACGCCCGCGCCTCTAGCAGATTGCTACACGGTTTCTAGCGCCTCCCGGTCAGGGGCCGCCTCTCGCACGGGCGAGCCCTCGAAGGGAGGATTTCTCATGCGAGCGCGACTCACAGCCATCGCAATCGCCGCCCTGGGGCTGGCAATCGTCCAGGCGACAGAAAGTCGGGCGGCACCGGATCGTGGCACCTTGGTCTGCACGTGGGGTGGCACCCCGGACGCGCCCACCGGCGTTATAACATTCAGCCCGGGCGTCACGGACTTCCCGTCGACGGGACCCATCGAGTTCACGGCAACCGGCGAGCTCGGCGGGCCTGAAGGGTGCACGGGGGTGCTCACCTTCCGAGGCGTGGCCGACCCCGGCACGTCCTGCTTGGTCGGGATGCCGCTCCACGCCACCGCGACGGGGTTTCCCCCCATCGCGTACGTCGAAGGCACGATCGGCGTGGTAGGCACCGCCCCGATCGTCTTGTATGACCGCGACGGCAACGTCGTGGGGTCAGAGCAGGCACAGTTCCTCACCGACGTACTCAACGACTCGGACTGCAACACGCCCGAGGGCCTCACTCGCGCGTACTGGAGCGACACCCTCGAGCTGTTTTCCGTACCCTGAACCGCCGATGGCTGAGGCGCGCCCGACGGCACCCTGTCCACGGGAATCGCGACGGACTGGAACCCCGTGCCTCCGTGGTGCCGACGAGCCCATGCCTTGCGGGCCCCACGCGGAGCCTCCGATGATCGGAACGACGCCACTCGAGCGCGCTCTTCGCGCCGTCGATCGGCTGGCCGTGCTCGGCGCTACGTTTTCGAGCGAGCACGACCGTCCTGAACGCGCGCGTCGAGTCGTGAAGCCGAGCGGTTGGGCGTGAAGCTCAGCATCAACCTCCGCAACTGGGGACCGTACAGCACGAGGGAGCTGATCCTCGAATTCGCTCGGGCAGTCGATGAATCCGGGCTGGACACGGTATGGATCAACGAGCGTCTGACCTTTCCCCCCGGCGCCCTCGCCGGTGTTCACCGAGGTCGACGGCGCGATGCGGACCCTCGATCCCTTCGCGACATTGGCTTTCTTGGCCGCGGCCACCCAACGGATCGGGCTGGGCACCGGAGTCTTGAATCTGCCCTTCAGACCGGCCTTGCCCACAGCCAAGTGGCTAGCGACCGTGCAGGACTTGTCCGGCGGGCGGATGCGACTTGGCGTCGGCACCGGCTGGATGGATGAGGAGTTTCGTGCACTGGGTCTGGATTCAAAGCGGCGGGGAAAGATGACGGACGAATCGCTGGAGGTGCTCCATCGGTGCTTCGCGGAGGACGTCGTGGAAGTGAATGGCCAACAGATCCTCTTCCACCCGCGGCCAGCCCGACCTCCCATTTATGTCGGCGGTTGGCCGCCACACGCCCTGCGTCGCGCGGTGCGCTTCGGCGACGGCTGGATTCCC
Organism: Deltaproteobacteria bacterium; assembly: GCA_005888095.1. Taxonomy (GTDB): domain Bacteria; phylum Desulfobacterota; class Binatia; order DP-6; family DP-6; genus DP-3. The sequence continues at coordinate 2,390 of VBKF01000248.1, forward strand.
GCCGGTATGGAGCCCGAGGCCCTGCGTAGTGCGATCGCCGAGCTGCATGAACTTTGGCAAGCGGCCGGGCGGACATCGCCCGAAGTGGTCGCCATGAAGACACTTCCGCTCGAGGATCTCCCGCGCGCCGTAGACTACGCGCTCGCGTTCCGTGATGTGGGCGTCACCCACCTGGTTCACACGCAGGAGCACAAAGGGGGAGCGGAGTACCGCCGAACGATCGCGCTCCTCGAAGAACGTATCCGTCCGGCCCTGGGCTGAGCTCACGTAACCACATCAGGAGCCGAGATTCACGGAGGCGCCGTCATGGACCGACAAGCGACGAGCCGGATACAGCCGACAACCGTCGTCTGGCCGGACACCATCGACGAGATCTTGGCCGGCGACTGTGTCGTGATGCTCGCCTATGTAACGCATGAGCAACACGATCATCGCCAACAACGTCGATGCGGGCGGCGAGGCGCCGGACTGCACGGGCCAGATCAGCTCCCAGGGCTACAATCTGGTCCAGAACCCGGCCGGCTGCGCACTGATCGGTGGCCCGGGCGACATCACGGGCGAGGACCCGAAGCTGGGGCCCCTCGCGAACAACGGCGGCCCGACCCAGACGCGCGCGCTGCTTCGCGGCAGTCCGGCCATCGATGCTGGGAATCCAGCGCCGCCGGGCAGCGGGGGCGCCGCGTGTGAAGCGAGGGACCAGCGCGGCGTCGACCGGCCGCAGGACGGCGACGGAGACGGCGTCGCCACGTGCGACATCGGGGCGTTCGAGCGCGGGTCCCGCCCGGCGAGGTGACCGGCGCGCTCGCGCCTCTGGCAGATTGCTACACGGTTTCTGGCGCCTCCCGGTCAGGGACCGCCTCGCGACAGCGAGGCCCTCGAAGGGAGGATATCCGAATGAGACACGAACGATGTTTGGCGGCATTCCTCGGCGTCCTGCTGTGGGGCGCGACAGGTCGTGCGGACATCACCATGACGACGCCCTACGACTACGACCATCCGCCGAAGCCGGGGACGGAGCGAGGCACCTACATGGCGGCGGCCACGGGGTCGTTCGGCCCCGATTGCCTCTTCACCTTCATCGGGACGGCCAAGTACCTGCCCAACCCCGACGGGTCCGGCGGCAAGCATTGCACCAAGGGCAACGTCGAGCTGAGCGGGAGCGGCCCCGGCTGCGCGTTCAAGCCCTACGAGACCATGCCGGTGGTCACCGAGGCTGACTACACCTACAACGGCGACGGCACCTTGTGTGAGCGCGTCAGATTCGTCGGCGGACCGCTCGCTGGGACGGAGTTCCCCTTCCACACCTACGTCGACCCGAATGGCAGGTGGGTGTTCCCCACGACGCAAGACATCGCGTACCCCTGCCCCAACGCGGCTTCCAACATCACGGGGATCAACAGCCAAGGACCCGGCTTCAAGATCGGGGCCTTCGGCGACGATCCGGCGGGGTCGGGCGTGCTGCCCTGTACGAATCCCTGAGGCGTGCCGACCCGGGGCCACATGCCACAGCGGGCGGCCGCGGCGCGCGGGCGCCGCGGCTCGCCCGCGACTGACGAAGCCCTCGAGAGGAGACAACCCGATGTCCCACGTTACTGCGATTGCCCCGGCACTGGTCCTCGTGATGCACTCGTTCCCGACGGCCGCCGTTGCGCAAGCCTCGAGCCTCCCTCCTCCCCCGGCCGCGCTGGCCACGATGCAAATTTCCGGTCGCGGCTTTGAAGAGGGGGGCTGTAGGCGCGATTACCCTGGGAAGTTGTCATAGCGTCCCAAAGTCGGACGCTGGCCCCCTTCCCCCCGGCTCGCGCGGTGCCCGCGCTGGGAGGTACCTTGTCAGCGTGCTACCGTCACGCCGTGGCGCACCTCTCGCGAGAGATCGCTGGCCGCCGACGCCGGAAACGCGCACCGGACTCCTCGTGAGCCGGGTGCAGAGTCTCCTTCGCGGGATCCGTAGCGAGCAGAGATGGCAGATAATGCCGGGATGCAGAACTGGCAGACGCGACGGACTCAAAAGTCCGCGCGGTATCAGGCGGAACACCATGTTCCCCATCGGACGGCCGGGTCGCGCGGGCATCGCAGGGCCTGGCCACGGGACGCGCTCCGGGACGTAATGGGCGACATCCGGGGTGGACGACATCGACCCAGCGCGTGGTAGTCGAAAAAGGACCGCGACGCGCGAAGCACGCGCCAGCGTCAGAGCCGGAGCGCGTTGACGAGCGCCTGAAGCGCCGGCGGCTGATGACGTCGGCTTGGATAGTACAAGAAGTAGCCGTCGAACGGCGGGCACCAGTCCTCGAGCACCCGCACGAGCCTGCCGCGCGCTACGTGTTCGGCCACGTGCTCCTCGAACAGGAAAGCCAGTCCCAATCCGTCCAACGCAGCACGGAGCGTGAACGTGGGGTCGCTGAAGATGAAGGGGCATAGGAATCACTAGGGCCCAAAAGTTTACGTAAGAGGTAGGCGGTTTTCCGGAGCCGAGCGACGCAGGTAGCTGCGGCGTGAAGCGAGACGATCGCGGAGCGAGGCTGCGGAAAACCGGCGTTGAACTGAGCCGCGAACCCGAGGCGCTCGCTATGGGGAGAAAGCGCCTGCGGCACGAGCGCTGGTGAGATGGCCGCGACCTCCGAAGGGGCGCTCGTGGCGATCGGCGACGCGGCTCGCACCGGGAGTGGAGCGCCACGGCGGACGGCTTGGGCTGTGGCGCGGGCCTCCACCCGACGTGCGGGCGGAGGAGCGCGACGCCGCGGCGAGCGGGGAATGGGAGGCGATCGGGATCGGCGGGGCCATCAAGCGACGGCGTGGCTGGGAGGCGCGCGATCGTGGGGGAAGGGCGCGCGCGGCGTCAGGGGCATGGCGATCATGGTGCCGTGGCCGCAGCGCGGACAGCGGGTCAGATCGATGCCCGTGAGGCGGCGGAAGAGCGTGCGCCAGTCCTCCGGCGGGGTCGACACGGGCGGGGCGGCGAGGAGGCGGCGGGCGCGCTCGCGATGGGTCGCCGCCGCGCGGCCGGGCGCGAAGAGGCCGAAGTGGCGGCTCTTGACGAAGCGGACGGGGAGGACGTGGAGGAGGAAGCGGCGGATGAATTCGTCCGGCGGCAGGCACACCGCGCGCCCGTGCTTGGTGGCGAAGCGCACGCCCGTCTCGTCGGCGGCGAGCAGGCGGTGGTTCGAGAGCCCGACGCGATGGGTATAGCGGCCGAGGTAGCGGAAGACCTGGGCGGCGCCGGCAAACGGCCGCTTCGCGTAGACGACCCAGTCGTGGCGGTAGAGCTGCTGCTTCAGGTGCACGAAGGCCCGTGGGTCGGCGAGCGCGGCGCAGGCGCCGGCGAGATCGAGTCGGCCGCTCGTGTACTCGCGGGTGAGGGCGGCCACGAACTTCCCGCGGAACAGCCGGGAGAGCACGCGCACGGGCAGGAGATGGGGGCGACGACGGCGGACCCAGCGGGTGCCGTCGGCCGCGAGGCCGCCGCCGGTCACGAGGCAGTGGAGGTGGGGATGGAACTGGAGGTCACGGGTCCAGGTGTGGAGGACGGCGGTCACGCCGAGACGGGCGCCGAGACGGTGCGGGTCGAGGCCGAGCGTGAGGAGCGTGCGGGAGGCCGCCCGGAAGAGGAGCGCGAACAGGCGCCGACGGTTGCGGAGCGCGAGGGGGCGGAGCTCGGCGGGCAGCGTGAAGACGACATGGAAGTAGGGGCTGGGGAGGAGGCGGGCCATGCGGGCCTCGATCCAGCGGGCCTCGCGGAGCGCTTCGCACTTCGGGCAGTGGCGATTGCGGCAGGAGTTGTACGCGGGGCGCGCGTACCCACACGCGTCGCACACGTCGAGGTGCCCGCCGCGCGCGGGGGTGCGGCAGGTCTCGATCGCGCGCATCGTGGCGCGCTCGTGGCGAGAGAGCGCGTGCCCGCGGCG
>VBKF01000249.1 GCA_005888095.1 Deltaproteobacteria bacterium
CGGGAACGGCCACAGGCTGATGGGACGCACGAAGCCCACGCGCAGACCACGCTCCCGCGCGAGCCGGACGGCGTACTTCGCGAAGCGCCCGGGAAAGCCGAAGGCCACCACGACCAGCTCGGCGTCGTCGAGGTGCCCCGTCTCCGCGCGGACCTCCTCGGCCTTGATGGCTGCGTGCTTCGCCGTCGCAGCGGCGAGGGCCGCGGCGATGTCGGTCGAGAGCTTCTCCGGCGGTCCCAGCGGGGAGAGCGTGATCCCGCGCCGGCCGTTGGCGCCCGTGATCGCCCACGTCTTGGGCGGCAGCTCGGGGAAGGCCGGCGGGCGGAACTCCACGAGCTCCGAGGTGTGGGAGAGGAGGAAGTCGCCCATGATCATGACCGGGTTGCGCCACTTGTCCGCGAGGTGGAAGGCGAGCTGCGCCAGGTCGACGGCTTCCTGGGCCGACGCCGGGGCCAGCACGATGAAGCGGTAGTCGCCGTGCCCGCCGCCGCGCGTCGCCTGGAAGTAGTCGCCCTGGCCGCGGCACATGTTGACGGCGAGGACGGGGATCTGCGCGTTCGCCAGCTCGGCGAAGCTCTCCTGCATGAGGCTGATGCCCTGCCCGGTCGACGCGATCATCGCGCGCACCCCGCAGCCGGCGGCGCCCCACACCATGCCGATCGCCTCGATCTCGCTCTCCGCGTTCATGCACGTGCCGCCCACCTGCGGGAGGCGGACCGACATGTACTCGAGGATCTCCGTCGACGGCGTGATCGGGTAGCCGGCGTAGAACCGGCACCCCGCACGCACGGCCGACTCGGCCATCGCGGCCGAGCCTTCCATGAGCGCCCGCTCGCTCATGCCACGCGCTCTCCCCTCGATGCCGCTCGCGGGTTCGGCTCCCGGTACACCTCGAAGCAGAAGTCCGGGCACACCTTGGCACAGAGCTCACAGCCGGTGCAGCCGTCGAGCAGGAGCGGATAGCGGTAGCCCTTGCGGTTCACCGTCTCGGACATCACCAGCACCCGGGGCGGGCAGACGGGAACGCAGAGCAGGCATCCCTTGCAGAGTTCCTGATCGATGGTGACCGTCGCCTGCATTTCACGCGGCTCCAGAGTGTCGCGCCTCGCCGACCCAGCCGGCGCCGCGCTCCAGGAGCGCCGCGTTGGCATCGGCCATGCGCGTGCGGTGCACGGGCAGCGCGGCACGCATGGCGGCGACGGCGCGGCCCAGAGGGACGACCCCGGTGTGAGCGACGAAGGCGCCGAGCATGATCATGCCGGCGCCCATGAGGTTGCCGGCCTGCTCGGCGAGGCCGGTGGCGGGGATCGGGACGACCGTCACCCGGGCGGGCGGAGCCACCTGGACCAGCGTCTCGTTGGCGAAGAGCAGTCCACCGGGCCGGAGCTTGGGCAGCAGGGCGGGGAGGGCGCTCGGGTGCATGGCGACGATGCTC
>VBKF01000250.1 GCA_005888095.1 Deltaproteobacteria bacterium
GGTCTTCTCGGCATAGCCGCGCAGCCGCAGATCGGCTTCCATCCTGTCCCGAAGCTCTCCCATGGGCCCCTCCCTTTCTTGACGCCCGGCCATCGGGCGTGCGAAGCGAGGAAGGGTGCATCAGAGGCACTGCGGTGACGAGACGCCCCCCGTCGGGGCGTGGATGGTCCCCGCTGCCGCGGAGCGGCTTCGTTCAATACTCGTTAGATGGCAACGAGGATGAAAGCGAAGAACGCGCCGAGCCCGATGACCGATAGGCTGTACGCGACCTCCCATCTCGTCACGACGATTCTCGCGGGGATCGTCACAGGGTTCTACCTCAGCCACACTCTCGTCCTAGGTCGGATGTTCTCATGGCTTGCCGAACCTTCGCGGCTGTCTCTGCTGAACCAGACCTATTCAGAGTTCCGGGTTCTCCATCCGCCCCTCCTCTACATCGCGGTGATCTGTATCCAACAGGTTGCTGCCCTCGCCTTCTCGATTCTATCCGTGCTCCTGAGGCGGCAGGCCTTTCCAGCGGCAGCTGCAGCCGTTTGCACGCTTGTCGTTCCGCTTATCCACGTTGCGTCGGGCTTCTTTCGTCTGGAGGTTGGGGTCGTGTCCGGCGCGGTCCGCGATTCCGCTCAACTCTCACGATTCGGCGCCTGGAACGTGCCTATCCATCTTTTCCACACGGCTGCCACGCTGGCCGCGTTCATCATTTTGTGCCGCATCAATCCCGTTGCGAGCCGGGCGGTTGCCGTCTAACCCGCCGATGCAGCCGACCCGCCTGCGCTACCCTGACCGACGGTCTCATGGCCTTCGATTCACCGTCCCATCTTCGGCCGCCCGACTTGTCGAGGCGGGCGGCTGATCGGCAGGTCGTTAGACGGCTCAGGAGCATGCGTCCAAGGAGCTTGCTGGATGGGCGCTCGTTGAACTACAACGCAGCTGTTCCCAGCAACACGAGGAGGGCTGATGAAGCGTCTACTTGCAGTGGTGCTCCCAGCTCTTTGCATGCTGAGTGTTCGATTCGCAGACGCCGCGGTTCTCTGCAAGAAGCGATCGGGCATCGTGCTTATCCGCGATGCATGCAAGAAGAAGGAATCGGTGGTGGACCTCAGTGAACTGGGCCTCTATACCAAAGCTCAGGCGGACAGTCGCTTTCTCCGGCGGACAATTACCATCGTTGGCGCCGCCACAGTACCGCCAGGACCAGGGGCGTTCGCCGGCGCTGATGCGACCTGCCCGGAGGGGCACGAGGCGGTCGGGGGTGGCGTCTTTCCTGCCGACGTGCAAGTCATGGACTTGACGGGGTCAGCGCCGCTTCTGAGTGACGTCGACTTCGGTAATCCCAACTTCGCTTCAGAGGGCCAACACGCGTTCGCAAACGGTTGGCGAGGGTTCGTTCGTATCAACGATGTTTCCTCCCCCCGGTCGATCAGTGTTGTGGCTATTTGCGCGCCTGTAGAGTGAGCGCGGATCCAACTGTCCGGCAGTGGCGGGTTTGCCGATCAAGACCGTGCTGAACTGTCCAGATTGCACCTGCGGCGCCATTAATCCAGCGAGCGCGTCGCCGTCTAACCTGCCGCTGCAGCGGACGGCGCTGGCGTGCCGCCGCTGAGCGGCCGTATCGTTAGCCATTCATGCAGTACCTCTCCCCGGCCGCAGCTAAGGCCTATCTCGAGACGTCGAAGTGGTCGTTTCTCTATGGGGTAATCGGATGGTCGCAGCTCGCGGGGCGACTAAATGTCCTTCGCGTGCTGTGTCCGCCATCAAGCCCCGTTCGTGTCCATGCGCAGCGTGTGCTCCAACTTGAAGACGAATTATCAGATGAAGATTGGCGTGACGGCGACAGTGTGGAATCCGAGGCCACCCCGAAGCCGAGGTGGTCGACCATCACTACGAAACCGGAATCTCGCGGTGACGCTGACGAGGACGACTATGTCAGGTTCCTACCGAGCGGGAATACGGGCTTAGCGAGGTGGCAGTTTCATCTCTACGATGACGATCCGTTTCCCGCTGTACCGCACGGTCACTGCAAGCGGGAGAAACTAGATCCCTACCTGGGTTGGGTATATGAGCGGACGCGCCAGAGCAGTCGAGAACCGCGCTGGAAGATCGTTGCTCTCTGGAACGATCGAAAGTTCCGCGAGGCTGCCTTCGCCGCTATCGACTACTACGTCGGGCATCATCCCTACTACGTGTGGCGCGTAGAGAACCCACGACGATTGCCAAGGAGGAGATGATGGCTAACCCGCGCTTGCAGCGGAGGGCGCTGCGCGCCGCCGCTGAACCGCCGTGTCGTTAGCCGGACTGCTATGACCGAACAAACACCCAAGACTCGCGAGGGGCTGGAGGTCGCGGAGATAGCCATCGCCAAACAGCCGCTGATTCCAGAGGACCTCTTGAAAAACCTACCGTCCCAACTCATCGAGAAAGCCCGCGGGTGGCAGGAGTGGAAGATCGTGTCGCAGGAGATCGGGAGGGGCGGCGAGATCATCTGTGTGGAGAAGAGGTCCGGAACGTCGCTAGATGGAACAAAGCCGTCGTCCTACGAGGTCATCGACAACGGATTGGTTGGATTGGCGAAGAAGTCTCTCGAACTCGATGCGCGCCGCCGCGAAGCGAGAGAGTCAGGGCCGGCGCCACATGATCTGGTGTGGAATGCGAAA
>VBKF01000251.1 GCA_005888095.1 Deltaproteobacteria bacterium
ATCCAACTGAGCTATGGGCGCGTGACGAGAAACGCCTTGTACTGGCTGGACTTCCGCCGGTCAACCCGTGATCAGGACGACCGATGAGAAGCTGTCCCGACTGGTTCGTCTGCAACAGCCGGTGCCGCGCCGCCCCACGCTAGGGGAAGGTGCCCGGGAGCACGCTCTCGCGCCAGTGCGCGCGTCCATCGGGGCCCGGCGTCGATGATCAGCTGCTCCGCGTGCCAGGAGGCTCTTCCCCGCTTGGCCGCGCGATCTCTCCCGGCTTGTTTCCGGCCTGCCTACCGGCTGATTTTTCGGCCAAGCACTGGAGAAACCGAGCGTCGGCCTCCCTCTGCTGATTGACCCGTTCCGCCTGCGGTCGTACGCATGGGGAAATTCGTGATGTCGAGCGAACGTCGACGTCCGGCGCTCGTCTTCACCGTCGCGCTGGCGGTCCTGCTCCTCCCGTGCGCGTTCGCGCGCGCCTTCGACGTGGTCCTGAACGCGCAGGGCGAGTTCATGGACGCGTACCTGGTGAACGGGACCGCGTTCCCGCCCAAGCACGTATTCATCGACCCGGACCCGGCGAATCCCGACAGCATCACCGGCACGCCGCCCCGCGTCGGCCGCCACGTGAACGGCCAGCTCTGCTTCTTCCCGCGCGGCTTCGGGCACGACGGCCAGTTCGTGGTCGCGGACGACACGTATCGCGAGTCCTGCCTCGATCGGAACCCGCCCCAGGCGCGCTGCAGCGTGACCGATCGCCGCAACCCCTTCTATATCGGGAAGGATCCGGACGGCTGGGCGGTCTTTGATCGAACCGGCGTGTGGACCAAGCAGCACATCCACACGGTCTGGCCGGGGTTCGACACGACGCCCCTCGGCACGGATCCAGGTCAGCCGCCGCAGGGCAACATCGACCCGCAGGGCTGCGTCTTCGGCGCGAAGGGGAACATGTTCGGGACCGACGTCGGAACCGGCGACCCGAGCGACCCGGACCCCAGCCACCACGGCAGCCTGCTCGTCTTCTTTCCCGGCCCGCGGCGCCGGTACGACACGTACTGCTTCCTCGACAAGGACCTGAAGGAGGCGGGCATGCCCGCGATGGACGAGGCGGGCAACATCTACGTGGCGGAGACCGGCATGGGGAGGATGTGGAAGTACTCGCCGCGCTTCCCGTCGAGCGCGGCGGACTGCGCCAATCCCGACCACCTCGTCACGACGCCTCCGACCAAGGTGATGTTCCCCACCCCCGGCGCGTTGACGCCGGCGGCGATCGTGCGTGTCCCCGGCACGGACCACTGGTACATCGACAGCGTCCTCTTGCCCGGCACGCCCGGCGCGGGGGGAGGTATCATCAACGAGTACGACGCGAACGGCGTGTTCGTCCAAACCATCGTCCAGAACGTCCCCCCCGGCACCCTGCTGAACCCTCTCGGCATGGACGTGGGCTCGGATGGCACGCTCTACTACGCCGAGCTGAACCTCAATTCCGACCTCTCCACCGGCTGCGGCCGCGTCTCGATGGTCCAGTTCGTCGGCGGCATGCCGCAGGCGCCGCAGGTGCTGGGTCGAAACCTCAGGTTCCCGGACGGGGTCACGGTGGTGGACTCCTCGCAGCTCCGGGTGGACTTCACGACCTTGCCGCCGGCCTCCGAGCCCGACCCCTCCACCTGCAGCGGAGGCGGGTAGCCCTTCTACCGCAAGGACGGCAACCGAAGCGCGTGCACGCCGCCGCCGGCCCCGCTCTCCGAGTTCCCGGAGCCGACGAAGAGCCTGTCGCCCACGAGCGCCGCGCTCGAGTTGACGGCTCCCGGCATGGGAATCTGGCGGAGCAGCGTTCCGCTCTGGGCATCGAAGGCGCGCAGCGACGGCGGCGCGGGCGTCCCCACGAAGATCACGCCGTTGGCCACCGACGACGCCCCGAGCGCCGGACCCCCGTTCTCCTCCCACGCCACGGTGCGCGCGGCCGGGTCGAAAGCGTGCATGGTCGGCTGTTGCAGGGGAGTGTCGCGCGGGTCGTTGGGGTCGCAGACGCCGTTCGGGTTGCCGAGCTCACCGAAGGCCGTGCCGCCGTAGACCCGCCGGCCGTCGAAGGCCGTCGAGCCTATGAAGCCGCCCGAGAAGCCACCGAAGACGACGTTCGCGTTCCACACGAGCTGGCCTCCGGGACTGCGGGTGAGACGATTGAGGACGTAGTAGGTCCCGTCCTTGCCGCCCTCCCCGACCCACCGGTTCCCCCCGAGGTCGATGATGTTCGGCGAGGCCCCGAGGTCGAAGTCGCAGGCGTCGCTCGTGCGGGGGCGGAACGCCCATCGGAGCTCGAGGCTTCCCGCCTGCAGCGCGAGGATCGCCTCGTGGTACGGCGGCGGCGCGTCGAAGCCGCAGTCCCCGGTGCCGAAAAAGACCAGCCGGTTGCGCTCGTCGACGGCGGCCGAGGACCAGACCGGGCCGCAGCCGCGGTTCTGACCCGGACCCGGCACCGGGTTCCCGCTCGCGTCGAGCACCGGGTCGACCTCGAAGCGCCGGCGGAGCGCGCCCGTCGTGGCGTCGAGCGCGACGATCCCGCCCCGGTAGCCGTTTGCGCCGTCGGGCGTGTGGCCGATGTAGACGTTCCCCTGGAAGACCGCGGGTGAGGAGAAGATCCGGGTCGGATCCGCCTCGTCGCTCTCGCAGCTCGGCGCCTCCGGGTTGCCGCAG
>VBKF01000252.1 GCA_005888095.1 Deltaproteobacteria bacterium
TCGAGGTCCAGCACGGCACGGCGGACATCGACCAAGTCACCGCAGACATCCTCGGGCTCACGAAGCTCAACTACAATGCCTGCCGCCTCGGCGATGCGGAGCCCGTGACGGTACGCTTCTCGGATGCGGTCGGCGAGATTCTCGTCACGAACCCCACGGTCGCGAAACGCTGCCCGCAGTTCAAGTACTACATCTAACGCCGGCTGTTCAGCGCACGCGGGCAGTGTGGTGATCTGCGCTCGACGCACCAGAATCAACTCATTTTGACCAATCCCGCGCAGGGCTTCGAGGCCCCCGAAATTGCGAATATTTCTGCGCCGTCTTCCGAACACGCTTTTGGTACGCGCTCGCCAGCCCCTCATGGACCGTAACCTCCGCGAGGGTGCCTGCTCGGTGGACATCTGAAAACCGGCCAATCGTCGACAGGTCAAAACCGGCCAATGGCGATGGCCCAGACGTCGTGATCGCTCTTACTGCGGCGCCCCCTCCGTCGGCAAGGTGTGGTGCCGCATCCGCCAGCTCCGCGGGCCACACTTGAGGACGTGGCCGTGGTGGAGGAGCCGATCGAGGAGCGCGGCGACGGCGGCGGTATCCCCGAGCAGTTTCCCCCAGTCGTCGACCGGCCGGTTCGAGGTGAGCAGCGTGCTCGCCCGCTCGTAGCGGCGCATGACGAGCTCGAGGAGATCCTCGGCCGCGGTGGCCGGGAGCTTCCGCATGCCGAGGTCGTCGATGATGAGGAGCGGCACGGTGGCGAGCTCGGTCATCTTCTCGCGCCGGGTGCCGTCGAGGGTGGCGTCCGCGAGTTCGTCGAGGAGCCCATGGGCCTCGGTGTACCGGACGCGGTAGCCCTGCTGGATCGCCGCGTGGCCGATCGCTTGGGCAAGGTGACTCTTGCCGGTGCCGGGCGGCCCGAGGAAGAGCGCGTCGTCGTGCGCGGCGATGAAGCGGCCGGTGGCGAGCTCGAAGACGCGGGCGCGATCCATCTTCTTGTTGAAGTCGAAGTCGAAGGTGTCGAGGGTCTTGCCGGGGTCGCGGAAGCGGGCGTGGGTCCGGCGGCGCTCGAGGAGGCGGTCCTGACGGCGGACGAGTTCGTCGGTGACGAGCGCGGCGACGAGATCGAGCGGCGCCAGCCGCTCGGCCTGGGCCTGGCGGAGGCGGGCTTCGAGCGCCGTGGCCATGCCGGAGAGGCGGAGCTGGCGGAGGGCGCGGTCGAGTTCGGCGAGCGTCATTCGGGGACCTCCGGGTCGGGCTGGCGATCGATGAGATCGCGGTAGAGGGTGAGCTGCCGGATCAGCGGATCGATCTGGCGGAGCGTCAGCCGGGCGGGCTGGCGCTCGCAGTAGCGGCGGACGAAGCGGTAGGTCGGGACGCCACACTCGAGCGCCGCCGTGCACGCGGTCTCGACCGTCGCGACGCCGTAGCGCTTGGCGAGGGCGAGGACCCCGAGGATGCGGCGGACGCCGAGCGGGCCGTCCTGCTGGTGGATCGTGGTGCAGAGCGTGCCGATGGCGCGGCCGGCGCGGGCCGCGCGGGCAAGGAGCTGGGCGACCTCGGGCGGCGTGCGCGGCGGGCGATCCGCGGGCGGGATGCGGTACTGGCCGTGGGCCTGCCAGCGATGCTCGCGCAGGAGCTGGCCCGTCTTGGCATCGAGGAGCCGGACGGTCACGCCGTCCCACTGGACGGGGAGGCGTTCGCCCACGTGCCCGGGCGGGGCGCTGTAGTACGCGCCCTCGACCTCGACGCAGCCGTTGAGGTGCACGGTGCGCGTGCCGTACTGGTAGTAGCGAAACGGCGTGAGCGGCAGCGGCCGCAGCGTGGGCTGCTCTTCGGCAAACATCGCCGCGACTTGGCGCTTCGTGGTCCCGTGGATGCGCGTGTCGGCCCAGCGGGTGTCCCAGTGATCGAGGTACGCCTGGCCGTCCGCGAGCGACTCGAAGCGCATCCCGCGCAGCGGCGTGCGCTGCGTGTGCCCGACGGTCGCCTCCGCCTTCCCCTTGCGATCGGGATGGCGGACGCGGCATGGGAGCGCGACGACGCCGTAGTGCGCGAGGACGTCGCGGTAGAGCGGGTTGAGCGCCGGGTCGTAGACGTCGGGCGTGAGCACCCCCTCCTTGAGATTGTCGAGGACGATGGTCTGCGGCACGCCGCCGAGCCGGCGAAACGCTTGCTCGTGGAGCTCCGCCCAGATCCGCGCACTCGACTTCCAGGTCAGGAGCCGGACCGCCTTGCGGCTGTAGCCGAGGGTGAGAATGAAGAGGCGCGTGCGGCGGTACTGGCCGGTCTGCGGATGGCGGACCATCGCGCCGTCGCCGTAGTCGACCTGCGCCTCCTCGCCCGGCGCGGTGAGGATCACCGGATGGGCCTCGGGCGTGCTCGTCCCGCGCAGTCGCCGCACGAAGCGGCGGACGCTCGCGTAGCGGGCCGTGAAGCCGTGGCCGTCGACGAGGTCCTGCCAGATGGCCATCGCGTTGCGCCCGCGCCCGAGCGCCTCGACGATCACCTCGCGGTGCGGCTCGCAGGCGCTCGCCTGCGGGCTGCGGCCGGGCCGCGGGGGCCAGGGCGCCGGCGCCGAGTCGGTGGACACCTCATTGGCCGGTTTTGCCGGCGGGTCGGTGGACACCCCGTTGGCCGGTTTTGGGACGGGCCGCCGGCCCCAGCCGCCGGGCGACCGGACGGCGATCCCGGCGGCTTTCAAGTACGCGCTCGCCGTCTCCCGGCGGACGCCGGTCGCCTCCTCGATCCGACGGAGCGGCCACCCCAGCCGCCCCAGCACCAGCACCTCGTGTCGCTTCGCGTCGCTCAAGACGTTGGCCATCCCGGCGACGAGCCCGAAGCCCGTCGCCCGCTCAACGTCTGAGCCGCTCCGCTATTGGCCGGTTTTCAGCTGTCGATCATTGGCCGGTTTTGGGT
>VBKF01000253.1 GCA_005888095.1 Deltaproteobacteria bacterium
AGCGTCATGGTGATCGTCTTGTGCCCCCATCAGCTCCTGCACGGTTCGGAGATCTAGAAGGACCCTCATGACGGAAGGAGTCCAGGCTCGACAACTGACGACGCCCAGCGTTGCTGCGCTCCGATCACGATCCGCCTTCACCTTGAACGTACGTGCTCGCTGTAGCCCGTCTGGCGCGATGTCCCCGTCCCGTGTGACAGGGAGGCATGCGACGACGTGAGCGAGTCGAGAGCGTTCATGCGGCGCGCGCGGCAGTCGCCGGACTCGGGCCGCGCGGTCGAACGACGCGGATTCCCGAGGGCGTGCGGGCCCGCGTGCTCGCCTACACACGCCGGCAGCGAGCGGCGGGCGCGAGCTGGCAGACCGTCGCCAGCGCCGTCGGGGTGTCTGCGAGTGCGCTCAAGAATTGGTCGCGCCTCGCGCCGCCGGCCCGCCGGCTCGTGCCCGTCGTCGTGTCGCCGGCAGGGACCGAGCCGTCCCCGACGGGGCTCGCCATCGTGTCGCCGGCCGGCTACCGGGTCGAGGGCCTCGACGTCGCGACCGCGACGGCGCTCCTGCGTGCGCTGGCATGATCGGCAGCACGCGGACGCTCCGCGTGTGGGCCTATCCCGCGCCGGCCGACCTGCGGAAAGGGTTCGACGGGCTCGGGGGGCTCGTGACGACGCTGGGCCAGGATCCCCTCGCCGGCGACTGCTTTCTCTTCGTGAACCGGCTCCGCACCCGGGCGAAGGTGCTGCTCTGGGACGGGACCGGGCTCTGCGTGTATCACAAGCGGCTCGAGCAGGGGCGGTTTGCGGCGCTGTGGGCACCGGCGGGCCCGGCCACCGCCGGGCGGACGCTCACGCTGAGCGAGCTGAGTCTCTTCCTCGAGGGCTGCACGCTGCTGACGCGCACGGCGCTCTCGCCGGGCGTGGTGACGCCGCGGAGCTGGCGGCCGCCCGCCGCCGCGCCGGCTTGACAGTAAGCTAGCCGAGTGATATGAGCGGTCCCGCGGTGGTGGGGCTGGCGACGGAGACGGACCTCGAGCGGCTGCGGCAGATGGCGCTGCTCCTCGAGGCGGAGAACGCGCGGCTCCATCGGCGGCTGGTGGAACTCACCCGGGCGCTGGCTGCGGCCACGGGCGCGACCCACACCCAGCTCGAGCTCGAGATCGCGCGGCTGCAGGAGCAGCTCGCGGCCCGCACCCGGGCCCTCTTCGGCCGCTCCTCGGAACGGCGTGGGGGCGCGGAGCGCGAGGAGACGACGAGCCCCCCGGCGCCCCGGCGCGGACACGGGCCGCGATCGCAGCCCGAGCTGCCGCGGGTCGACGTCGTGCACACGGCCGCCGCCCCGGTGGCCCCCTGCGCGCAGTGTGGCGGGGCGCTCGAGCCCTGGACCGAGCAGTACGAGGACGCCGAGGAGATCGACGTCGTCGAGCGGAGCTTCCGCCTCGTGCGCCACCGCCGCCAGAAGTACCGCTGCCAGTGCGGCGGGGGCGTCGTCACCGCGCCGGGGCCGGCGAAGCTCATTCCCGGTGGCCGGTACTCGGTCGACTTCGCGGTCGGGGTCGCGGTGGCGAAGTACCTCGATCACCTCCCGCTCGCCCGGCAGGTGCGGCAGATGGCGCGGGCGGGGCTCACGGTCGACACGCAGACGCTCTGGGATCAGCTCCTCGCGCTGAGCCAGCATCTCGCCCCCACGTACGAGGCTTTGGTCGGCGACGTGCTCGCGGCCCCGGTGGTCGGCGCGGACGAGACGACCTGGCAACTGATGGAGCCGGGACGGTCGAAGACCTGGTGGGTGTGGGCGCTGTGTGGCCCGGAGGCGGTCGTCTACCGCCTGCTCGGCACGCGCTCGGCGGCGGGCGCGGCGACGATGCTCGGGGACTATCGCGGGATCGTCGTGTGCGATGGGTACGCGGCCTACCGAGCGCTCGCGAAGCACAGCCCCGGGGAGCGCGCCGGCCCGACGATCACGCTCGCGCACTGCTGGGCGCACGTGCGGCGGCAGTATGTGGAGGCCGAGACGTCGTCGCCGCAGGCGGCGGAGGTGCTGAGGCTCCTCGGCGAGCTCTACGCGGCCGAGGCCGCGGCACAGAAGACGGCGGCCGGGGCCGCGGCGGTCGTGCTGCGGGAGCGGCGCGCCCGGGCAGCCCCCATCGTCGAACGGATCCGCACGTGGGTCACGCAGCAGCGCGCGCTGCCGCAGTCGGCGCTCGGCAAGGCGCTCGCGTACACGACCGAGCTCTGGCCTGGGCTCGTCGCCTTCCTCTACCAGGCCGCGATCCCGGTGGACAACAACGCCACGGAGCGGGCGCTCCGCGGGATCGCCCTCGGGCGCAAGAATCACTACGGCTCGCGCTCGGAGCGTGGCACCCGCGTCGCGGCGCTCTGCTACACGCTGCTCGAGTCCGCGAAGCTCGCGGGCGTCGAGCCGGCAGCGTATCTCGCCGCGGCGACACGTCGCGCGATCGCGACGCCAGGCATGGTCACGCGTCCGCGCGATCTACGCGGCACGTAGCCGCGGGGACCGCCGCGGCAATCCGCGGGTCGGAGGCGACTCCTGCGG
>VBKF01000254.1 GCA_005888095.1 Deltaproteobacteria bacterium
CGAAGGGCCTGTCACCGAGCTGCTCAGGCAGGATGGTGTCTGGCGCGAGCTCAGGCTCTGGAAGGTGCATTGTCCGACCTCCTTGGTTCCAGGGGTCATTTACCGCAACTACCGTGCCGTCCCGCAGAGGGCGGAGGCGGAGGATATGAAGGACCACGCGCCGATCGTTCGGCACCTGTGCCGACCCGTCGGCAGAGGGGGGCGTGCCGCGCCGGCTTACAGCCCGGGCACCTCCGCGTCGTGAGCGTGGCCGATCGCCCGCCGAAGGCGGCGGTCCAGCTTGCCGCAGTCGAAGATGACCTTCTGGGAATGCACCGCCTCGACAGCATCCAGCGGGACACGGAACTCGCCTGCATTCTCCACGTACACCACCAGACTATCAGGCGATACGTCCCGGACAGCGCCGAATTCATCGTCCCCATCGGCAACGAAGGTCTGGTACCCGACTTCGATTGTCTCTCGCATGACCCGCTCTCCCAGTTCTCACTACAGGTTGCTCTCGCTTGGCGCGTCCATTCTTGACGCGTTGCTCGCGGCTACTGAGCAGTATACCCTCCGTCAATCGGGAATATCTGGCCGGTAACGAACGAGGCGTCGTTGGAACAGAGCCAGATGACGGTGCTGGCGATCTCTTCCGGCCGGCCGATGCGCCCGATGGGATGTGCGGACTCCAGCATCTGCCTTACCTCAGGTGCAGTCGCAAAGTCGCGAAACATTCGGGTCTCGATCGCCCCCGGAGCGACGGCATTGACTCGAACGTTCTGTTTGGCGTATTCGAGCGCGACCGATTTGGTCAACCCCGCGACGGCGTGTTTGCTGGCAGCGTAGATTGGAGCCGTTGCAAAGCCGATCAGTCCTGCGACTGAAGAGTTGTTGACGATTGCACCGCCGCCGTTCTGTAGCATCGCCGGAATTTCGTGCTTGAGCGAAAGCCAAACGCCTTTGACGTTGACGTCCATGATCTGGTCGTAAGTCTCTTCGGTCTGATCAGGCAGCGGAGTCAGCGCCTGCTCGATGCCGGCGTTGTTGAAGGCGCAATCGAGCCTGCCGAATGTCGCCAGCGTCCGTTCAACCATCGCCTTGACGTCGCTCTCTTTCGAGACGTCGGTTTTGACGAAAATCGCTTTGCCGCCCAGCTCTTCGATCTCGGCGATGACTGCATGGCCTTCTGTCTCGCGACGTCCGCTGACGACGACCTGCGCGCCAAGTTTCGCAAACTGCCGCGCGGTCGCACGGCCAATCCCAGCATTGCCTCCAGTGACCAAAACGACTTTGCCTGCAAACTGACTCATGACATTCTCCCTTCTCGAACTTCTCACCGCTAGTGCTCCCTGATCTCCTCCAGGATCGCGCGTGTCATGCAGCCGGAGGCCGCGAGGGCCACTCCTTGCTCGTGCATCGTCCCGAGCAGGGCTTTGCCGGCGGCATCGATGAATGTCACGGCGTCGAGCTCGACGCAGACCGCGCGCGCGTCCTGCGTGACCGCCAGGGCCTTCCAGCACCGGGCCAGCTCGTCCACCCAGGGGCCGGCGAGCCGTCCCTCGAGCGCAACCGTCACGCCCTCGGGGCGCGTCGTGATGGTGATCCGCAGCATGGCTCGCCGAGAGAACGCACGGTCATGGGCCGACGGAACGTTCCGGGTCGTCTCGAGCGTCAGGTCGCGCACCCATGCCCCGCGGCCGCCTTCCGACGCCGGCCTCAGGCTCATCCGCGGGGTCGGTGGTGCACTCGAGCCGTTCGACGTTGCACATGCCGGCGTCGCGAGCCCCCTGCGCCCTCGCGTCGCTGCAGTCCTGGTGGAACTTCCGGCAGTCCTCCTCGTTCGCTCCGTCTGCGAGCGAAGGCTTGCCGGCGGCGAGTACGGCGGCGCACGCCAGGGCGCCGAGCATCAGGGTGAGTTGGCCTGCCATGGGGCCTCCTTGTGGGCGGCAATCCTACGGACCGTCGTCCCAGTAGCAGTATTGAGGGGCGTAGGAGGGTGAATACGGGTCGCAGTACGCGGCGTACGGGTAGCCGGGATAGTAGGGGTCGTACCAGTAGTAGGGATCGTAGAAGTACGGGAAGACGAAGACTCGCGGGCCGCGGTGCACGTGAGGGACCGGTCCGCCACCGAAGCGGCCGCCCCCGAACTCCCGGCCGCGCGGAACACCCTCACCGCGCTGGCCGCCGCCGGCGAATCCACTGACGTGGCCGCCGGCGTGACCTCCCACCACGGCGGGCCATGCCGCACCGCTTCCCAGCGCGAGCACGAAGAAGGCGGCGAGAACCAAGACTGGCAACCAACCGTCCCGATGTCGTGCGGCGCCGGACATGATCACGTACCAGAGGCAAGTGCCGTGCCGGCCACCCAGGGCGACGGGACCGCCGAAGGCCCCGCGTCACATCGAGGCCGGCGCCTGAGTCCGGCTGGCGATGCCGAACGACGATGCCGACCTGTCGGCGCGCGCCGACATGTCGGCAGTTGGCTCACGCCGTGGAGCGATCGATGCCGAGCTTCTGTATCCGTGATTGGAGCGTGGTGCGCTTGAGACCCAGGCGGGCGGCGGCCCCGTGCGGACCTCCGAGCACCCAGTTGGTCTCGAGCAGCGCGCGGAGAATGGCCT
>VBKF01000255.1:0-399 GCA_005888095.1 Deltaproteobacteria bacterium
CGGACTTCGGGGGCGGGATGCTCCTCAGTCACGGCGGCTTGGACATCTTCGCGGCCAAGTTCTCGGCGGCGGGTACGCACCTCTGGTCGCAGATTTTCGGAAGCTCCTACATCGACACGGGGAACGCCGTGGCTGTGGGCACGAGCGGCAACGTGCTGGTGACCGGGTCATTCGAGGCCGCCGTTGATTTTGGCAGCGGGCCGCTAACGAACGCGGGTAGCTTCGACGTGTTCCTCTTGAGCCGCGCCCCGTAGTTTCCACGCCGTCGGTCCCCTGGACGTTGGGAGCTCTGGTGCTCCTCCGCCGTGGTTTCCGATCCATCGGACACGTGACGTTGCACGTCGGGGAGCCCTGTCCGACGGGCCAGAGATGCACATCGGCGGCCGGCAACTCGACGTC
>VBKF01000255.1:510-964 GCA_005888095.1 Deltaproteobacteria bacterium
TGCGCTTCGGCGGCGCCGACTTTGACCCTTCGACGGGGGGGGACCCGGTCGCAGTCGACGGGGGCCGATACGTCCGACCGGTCGTGACCGGCGCTATCGCCTCGGCATCGACTTCGGCGGCACCGTGCCTCGGCACCGCCGGCATGGAGGACACCTCCTGCTGAGCCTCTGGTAGCGCGCCACGCTGGCGACGGCACCGACAACGAAATCGAGACGGGATGCAGTCGGCCGGAAAAAAAGCGACGGGGGCCGCCCGGCGTGGGCGAACCTCCGTCGTTCTTCAGCCAAGCCGCTTAGGTTAGTGGATCGGCATGCACATCCCGCTCGGCGGCGGACACGTCTCGTCGATGGACTTCGCGAGCGCCGGGTGGATCTGAATGTTGCCGTGGATCAACGTGCCGCTGTCGTTGGCAATGATCGTCGTCCCGGCCGGCTGCACGAACGGCCCGGTGCA
>VBKF01000255.1:1051-6003 GCA_005888095.1 Deltaproteobacteria bacterium
TCTGTCGCCTCGAACCGGAATGCCACGGGAATTCCCACCGTGCTGTGCGGGTTTCCCTTATCGGGCATGAAGTCCCCGATCCCTGTGACGCAGATGTGGTCGGCCGGCGTGCTGGGATGCTCTGCTGACGGACACAGTCCGCCCACCTGCCCGCCCAGACAGCTGCAGACGAGGCTGTTGAAGATGCTCGCATGCAGGCTTCCGCCCTTGTTCTTGCGCTGGTGGTTCCATTCGCCCTGCACGGAAGCGCGCTTCGGATCGAAGTTGTCGAAGCAGCCAAAGCAGCCGCAGGGCGCACCTACCTGCCCCGAGAACTGCGCTGACGTGATGTCGGCCATGATGTTGGGGTCGATCATCCCGTTGACCGCACCGCCGCCTGTGATGCGGCAGCCGACGACCTGGGGTAGCGTCAAGACGTTGATGAACCCGCCAAAATCGAGGTTAAAGACCGACGGGGCAACCTGTGCGAGGTCCTCGCCCATGGTAGCCGCCGTGTCGTTGAGCGGGTTCGGATCGGTGCTCTTTGCCACGTCGGTGTGCACCGCCACGAGAAAAGAGTCAGGTGCCGGATCGGTTCTCGGCAGGATTGCCGAACAGACCCCAGTCACCCCTCCGACAGTGCAGGAGGCTCCCAACGGGGCGCATGCGCCGCCGTCCGCATTCGTCAGCCGGTCGATGCAGTGCCGGGTGAGCGAGCAGGTACCGCCCACGCACTCCGTATCCGACTGACACCTCTTCTGGGGCGAGGACCCGCCGATGCATTGCCCAAAGACCGTCCCGGTTTTGAACACGTCGAAGAGGCAGCCCGTGGGAGGAGTTGTGACGGGCGTCGAGGGCGACATACAGGTGGAGGGTGCGCGACGGATGAGATCGGTCAGCTGACCGAGCGCTTCCGCGTGCGTTGGAGTAGATACGTTGGTGACGAGCAGCTCGCAACTGAAGGTGTCGCCCGTGGTCACCTGCTGGACGGGGATGCACGTGGAACAATCGCTGGCGGCCCGACAGTCTGTCACCGTCGAGCAGAGGAGGTTGCCCGCATCGGGCCCGCCGACGCAGACCCCCGTAATGCCCGGGGGGAAAACAAAGCCTGAACAGTCGGCCGCGCTATTGCACACACTACCCAGCAGGCACTCGTGGCAGAGCTGGGTGGCGCTGCAAGGTGCTCCAGAGGCGCTGCACGATCCCCCGACGCAGGTATCCGGGGGGCAACCCAGGTCGCTCGCGCATGGTGCTCCCGAAGTGGTGCACGCTCCGGCGCAACGCTTAATGCTCGTACAAGACTTCTGAATTCGCGCACCGAGCCCCTGTGCTCGCGTCGCCGACGGCAGCGCCACTGCGCCCACGACTAGCATCAAGATCGCGACTAGCTTGCTGCCGTTCAAGACTCGCATTCCATTCATCTTCGTGCGTCCTTCTATCGTGCTTTGAACCATAATCCGGCGGAAGGCATACCACAGACAAGGGCGACGGGGGCCCCTGAAATCGACTAATTTATCGTCCGCGGTGCCATTAGCCTCCCTCATCCGACGCGACTGACCACATAACACCTCGCAGAGCAGTGCCCATAGGGGGTACCCGACCCCGAGTCGTGTCTTGGCCGAGGCTCATTGAGGGTTTTTCGCCGGCGGGCTCCGGAACGGGTGGCGGGCTGCTCCCCTCGGCCTCGACGCTGGCGGAGCCGGCAACCGGCCGGTGGTTGGCGCGGCAGTGCGTCGCCGCCGTCAGCGGTCACGGCACCTTGCGCGACAGGGAGCGGTCAGTGAGCCCGCGGCTCCTGACAAATCCCCCCCGTCCCAGCTGGTGCCCCTTCCTTCGCCTAACCAGCTGCCGCGGCCTGTGGATCACCGCGGCCAGCACCCAGGCCGATTGAGGCCGACGGCGCTCGGCACGCCGCCGTCGGCGAGGTAGGCGTTTGCTCCCCCCTTGTCGCGCGGTCGGTCGGATCGGGCCCCATTCTTCCGCCCGGGCTGTGGTGGAGGTGGCCCGTGACTCGACATGGGTCCGCGCGAGGGGACGCGTCGCTGCGATGTCGGACGCCGTCATTCGTCAGGGCGGAGGAGAACTCTCCCCGCGGCGAGGCGCTTCCCCTTCCGCGCCGCCTCCCGCCCGGCTTGCCCTTACTCAATCCCCTGCCTTAACTCCCCTGGCGCCGGTGTCGTACCGCATCTGCTTTGCCGTGTGCGTAAGAGCGATGCGCGATTAGCTCGCCTAATCGGACTATGGCCGTGTAGATTAGTCGATTTCACGACCATGGACATGCATATTCCATGGTATACGCGCTTCCGAAAGAGCGTTGGGAACCGAGGATGAATAGGACGCAAACAATGAAGAAATTGCTTCGAACGCGTACGACGGTCAAGGGGCTTCTCCAAGTGGTGCTTCTTGGCGTCCTGGCTGCGCTGCCGACGCCGGTCCATGCGCAAGTTCACGGCGGCACCATCCAGAAGAACTGCGTACCTGCCCAGGTTAACCCAGCTAACCCGACCGAGACGCTAACCTGTACCATTACGGTAACCAACGCAGACACCTTCGGTGATTCACTCCGGATAGACGGCATCTTCGACAATGTACAACACGCCTCCGTGTGTCCGGCCGTGCAGGCTCAATGCCCAGGGGCTGCCCATGTGGGCACGCCGCCGGCCTGCTTCACCGACAACCTCCTAGACAATACCCCCGTCATCCTTCCAGTGCTCACCACCTCAAACACCGAGACGCACGTCGACTGCGTTCCGAGCAGCGATGCGCAGATTTCTGACCACCTCCTCAGGGACCTGGCCATAGCCATAGGTGCAGACCTCGGGATCGGCAATCCGCCCACCTGCATAGCGAGCGTCAATCCTCCTACGAAAGTCGACAACCCTGCGTGCTTTACCCTCACGTTCCCCGCTCAGGTCATGGTGGTGACTACCACCACGAGCACGACGAGTACGACCAGCACCACCAGTACGACCAGCACCACCAGTACGACCAGCACCACGAGCACGACCAGCACCACGAGCACGACCAGCACCACGAGCACCACCAGCACCACCAGCACGACGAGCACGACCAGCACCACCACGAGTACGACCAGCACCACCACGAGCACGAGCACGTCGACGAGTACGAGCACGTCGACGAGTACGAGCACGTCGACGAGCACGAGCACGTCGACGAGTACGAGCACGTCGACGAGTACGAGCACGTCGACCAGCACCAGCACCTCGACCACCACGACCACGCTGTTTTGCGACAGCGTCGGTGCCTGCAAACTCCTGATTGACGGTCAAGAGTGCACGACCTGCTCCGACCTCCAAGCCGCGGTCGACGTGGTCGCCAAGACCAACAGCGTCTCGTCAGCGGCTACGAAGACGATCACCGTCCAGGGCCGGTGCGTGGGCCGGCCGGTGCTGATCGAAGGCCTGTTCAACGTCGTCATCACCGGTGTTACGCCGAGCGGTGGATGCCCCGCCGATTTCCCGGCGAACTACAAGAGTCTGAAGGCGGCGCTGACGTCGACCATCGCGCGGCAAGACCCCCCGGGGACGCTCCGGACCGGCAGCAACGGCGAGGTGATCAAGGTGCGCAACTCGTCGCGGGTGACGATCAAGTTCCTCAACATTCGCGACGGACGTGGCTTGGCCGTCAACCCCTCGACGATCAGCCATGACGATGGGCTCGACTTCAAGACTTCGCAGGGTGGGCTGATCTTCTGCAACTGCATCACGAACAATGAGGAAGGGATCGATGTGGATGCCGGCTCCTGCAACCAGGTGATTCAGAACCTGGTGATAGAGAACGACAACGGCATCCGGGCGAGTGGCGGCACGAAGTCGAACATCTACAGGTCCAACGCGTCGGTGAACAATGGCGATACGCCGTTCGAAAGCGGTGCGTCAGATCCGTCGGGGAGGCACGATGGCCTCCTGATCAGCCAGTCCGCGACCCTGAATAACTTCGAAAACAACTTCATGATCTTCGATTCGACGAGTGCGATGGGCTGCGCCGGAGTCGGCGTACCATTCACTTGCTGCACCGGACCCATGACGGGGAACTGCAAGACGGACGACGGACTCCAACTGTTCGGGGCCAACAACAACTGCATCGTGAACAACACGATCACGGGCAACGGTGGTGATCCGGCAGCGGCTGACCCGCCCGGTACCGGCGCGTGTGAGGTTGTCACGTCGAGCAACAACAAGATCGACTGCAACACGATGACGGGGAACGTCAAAAAGGACATGGTGACGCCCAGCAACAACTGTCGCATCATCTCCGGGACCGGCAACACGGGCAGCAACGTCGGCGGGCCGGCGTGCACGTCTGCGTCGTGTCCCGCGCCTTCGTGCACGATCACGCCGATTCCGTGAAGCTCGGCGCGTAGGCGTACACGACGTGAGAGCGGCCGCGACTACGGGGGCGGGGGTAGCGCATCCTGCTTCTCCGGGGGCGGGGCTCGAGCCAGTCCGATCCGATCTCGATCGCGCCACGACGTGCACGATGAGCGGGAACCAGCTCCGTCGCATCGTGCTCCAGCAGTCGAAACGGGCGAACGTCGGCCACATCGGCTCGGCGCTGTCGGTCGCCGACATTCTCGCGGCGCTCTACGGGGGCGTGCTCCGCGTTGAGGATCCGGCCGACGTCGAGCGCGACCGGTTCGTGCTCTCGAAGGGCCACGCGGCACTGGCACTCTACGCGGCGCTCCATCTGCGCGGCTGGCTCGCCGCCGAGCTCCTCGACACCTACGCCGGCGACGGCACGCTCCTCGGCGTCCATCCCGAGCACGCGCTCCGCGGCGTCGATTTCTCGACCGGCTCGCTCGGCCAGGGCCTCTCGATCGGCGCCGGCGCCGCGCTGGCGGCCCGGCTCCAGCGGTCGTCGCGACGCGTCTTCGTCCTGGTGAGCGACGCCGAGTGCAACGAGGGCGCCCTGTGGGAGGCGGTGATGTTCGCCGCCCATCACCGGCTCGCGAA
>VBKF01000256.1 GCA_005888095.1 Deltaproteobacteria bacterium
TCCGTCCCCCACTAGGAGGGACAAGCCGGTTTTGAAGACCGGTGGGGCCACCGGGCCCCTTCCTTCTCCTCTCGGACGGCCGGACGCCCAACGTAGCGGCTCGTCCGCCGCTTGCAAAGTGAGGCACCCGCGCCGGTGGACAGCCCCCATTGCGCGACGCTACGGTGGGACATGGACCCGATCGTCCACGAGCGGCGCGGCGCCGCCGCGCTCGTCCGCATCGTCCGTCCGGAGCGCCGGAACGCGATCGACGGCGCCACGGCCGACGCCCTTCACGCTGCCTTCACGCGCTTCGTCGCGGACGAGGGCGCGCGCGTGCTCGTGCTGGCGGGCGACGCGAGCGCCTTCTCCGCCGGTGCGGACCTGAAGGCGATGGAGACCCTCCGCGACCGCGACGAGGGGCCGCTCGGCATCACCCGGCTTCACTCGCCGAAGCCGACGATCGCCGCAGTCACCGGCTACTGCGTCGCAGGCGGGCTCGAGCTCGCGCTCTGGTGCGACCTCAGGGTGGCGGGGGAGAGCGCGGTGTTCGGCTGCTTCGAGCGCCGCTGGGGCGTGCCGCTGGTCGACGGCGGCACGCAGCGGCTGCCGCGCGTCGTCGGGCTCGGCCGGGCCCTCGAGATGATCCTCCTCGGACGGGCCGTCGGCGCCCGCGAGGCCCTCGGCTTCGGCCTCGTGAACGCCGTCGTGCCCGACGACCGTGCCGTGCCGACCGCTCTCGAGTGGGCGGAGCTGATCGCCGGCTTTCCGCAGGAGACGATGCTCGCCGACCGCGAGGCGGCGATC
Organism: Deltaproteobacteria bacterium; assembly: GCA_005888095.1. Classification (GTDB taxonomy): domain Bacteria; phylum Desulfobacterota; class Binatia; order DP-6; family DP-6; genus DP-3. Next base: position 787 of record VBKF01000256.1, read on the forward strand.
CGCGGCTTCGGCCTCACGCTCGACGAGGGGCTGGCGCTCGAGCGACGTCTCGGCGGCGCGACCTTCGGCGTCGGCCGCGCGGGCGCGGCACGGTTCGCCGCCGGGCAGGGCCGGCGCGGAGCCGGCGTCCCCGGTCTCGAGAGGCGATAGTGTTCCCGGTCTCGGCGGAGAAGGTGCGCGCTCTCGAGCAGACGATGCACCGGCTCGGCGTACGCGAGGAGGACCTCGAGGAGCAATTCATCCGCTCGCGCGGGCGCGGCGGGCAGAACGTCAACAAGGTGTCGACCTGCGTCGTGCTCCGCCACGGGCCGACCGGCCTCGTCGTCCGCTGCGAGCGCGAGCGCTCCCAGGCCCTCAACCGCTTCCTCGCGCGCCGGCTCCTCCTCGAGAAGCTCGAGGCGCGGCAGCGCGGGGTGGCGGAGGGGCCGCGCGCGAGCGGTCGCGCATCCGGCGCCAGAAACGGCGCCGGTCGCGGCGCGCCCAGGAGAAGGTGCTCGCCGCCAAGCGCGCGCTCGGTGAGAAGAAGGCCGCGCGGCGGCCGCCGGCCATCGAGGAGTAGCACGCGGATCGCCCGCACCCACCGCTGGGACCTCTCGGTCGAGGACGCGATCGCCCTCCAGCATGAGCTCGCGGCAACCGTCGACACGGCCGAGCCTCTGCCGCCGCTCCGTCTGATCGCCGGCGCCCACGTCGCGTATACCGGCGACCAGCCGGTTGCCGCGGTAGTCGTCCTCACCTTCCCGGCCCTCGAAGTCGTCGCCCGAGCAGCGGCGATCGGGCATGCGCCCTTTCCATACGTGCCCGGATTGCTCGCGTTCCGCGAGCTGCCGACGCTGCTCGCGGCGTGCGAGCAGCTGAGCCCTGATCCCGACCTCGTCCTCTGCGACGCCCACGGCATTGCGCACCCGTGCCGCTTCGGCCTCGCCTCGCATCTGGGCTATTGCCTCGACGTCCCGTCGGTCGGCTGCGCCCGCCGCCGGTTCGTCGGCGAGCACGGACCGGTGGGGGAGCCGCGCGGCAGCTGGGTGTGGCTGACCGACGGAGGCCAGCGAGTCGGCGTGGTCGCCCGCACGCGGACGGGCGTGAAGCCGGTATTCGTCTCGCCCGGTTTCGCGGTCACCGTGTCGGACGCCGTCGAAATCGTGCTCGCCACGACCGCGGGGTACCGGATGCCGGAGCCGATCCGGCAGGCTCAGATGCTGGCGAACGAAAAGAAGCGGCGCACGAGCGTCGCGAGCTCCGTCACCGTGAGCTGACCGGGTGCCGTCGGCGTGCCGACGTGCCCGTACGTGAAGAGCGAGCCGGCCGCCGGAAGGAGCACCCGCGCGAGCGTCCCGGCTGGCCCCATGGCCACCGTCACGATGCCGCGCCGGCGGGCGGCCAGCGTGACAGCGAGCATCGTGCGGACGTCTTCGATATCGCGCGCCGTCGCGGCGAGCTTGGTCACATCCGCGCCCATCGCCTCGGCGCGGTCGACGAGCGGGAGGAGCGCATCCGCCGGCGGCGTCGCGTCCATGGCGTGCGCGGACAGGATGACCGTACGGCCGGCGGCGCGCGCGCGCGGGACCAGCTCGGTCGCGAGCGCGGTCGAGGCGATCTCGATGTCGATCGCGTCCGCGTGCGCGAGCCCGGCGACGTAGAGCTCGCGACGGGCCGCCTCGGTGAGCCGGCGGCCGCCTTCCGCCGCCGCCCGGACGGTCAGGATGACGGGCCGCCCGGCAGCCCGCACGCGCTCGAGGGCCGCGACGATCGTGGGGGGACGCGGGTCGTCGAAGAGATCGGCGCGCAGCTCGACGAGGTCGGCGCCGTCGGCCGCGACCAGCGCGTCGAGCGCTGCCTGGCCGCCCGCCGCGACGATGCGGGGCAGCTCGGCGGAGAGGCGGACCGCGCCGATCGCGACCTCGCGGGTCATGCCTCGCGGTATCCGCGGAACCTGCGCGACGGTCAACACCTCTCGCCCGGACCTCTCGCCTGGCCCGCTGGCCAGCCCCGGCACGCTGTAATAAGTGTCTCGCAAGTTCCGATGGTCGGCATCACGCGCATCGCCACGTACGTACCGCGCCGGCGCCTCGACCGGACGGTGCTCGGGCAGACATGGGGCACGCGCGTCGCGCCGGGCCGGCGGTCGGTGGCCGGCCTCGACGAGGATCCGCTCACCATGGCGGTCGACGCGGTGCTGGCTTGCCTCGACGATGCCGATCCCGCCGGCTTCGACGCGCTCTACTTCGCGAGCACGAGCGCTCCCTACCTCGAGAAGCAAGTGGCGAGCGTGGTGGCGACCGCCACCGACCTGCCCCGGACGACCGCCGTCGCCGACTTCGGAGGGTCGGTGCGTGCCGGCGTCGCCGCGCTCCGGGTGGCGCTCGACGGCGTGCGCGCCGGCAGCCTCCGGAACGTGCTCGTCGCTGCGGCCGACGCGCGGCTGGCAGAGCCCGAGTCCGAGCTCGAGCCGGTTCTCGGCGACGGCGCGGCGGCGGTCGCGGTCGGCCGGGACCGCGTGATCGCCGAGTTCGTGTCGGCGGCCTCGGTGGCGGAGGAGTTCACGTACTTCTGGCGCACCGACGAGCAGCGCACCGTGCAGGTGACCGAGCCGCGCTTCGGGTCGAGCTACGGCTATGCGCGCGACGTTGCGGAGGCGGTGACGGCGGCGTTGGCCAAGGCCGAGGTGCCGCCGGCGAGCGTCGCCGGGCTCGCGCTCGGTGCTCCCGACGAGCGGACGGCGGCCGAGGCCGCGAAGCGCGCCGGCTGCGATCCGGGCCGGCAGCTCGTCCCGTCGCTCGGGTCCGAGGTGGGTGTGCTCGGTGCGCCCGACCCGCTGGCGCTCCTCGCTCGCTCGCTCGAGACCGCGGCGCCGGGGGACTTCCTGGTCGTCGCCGGGTACGGCGAGGGCGCCGACGCCCTCGTCTTCCGCGCCACGGACGCGCTGCCCGCCAGCCGGCCGCGCCCGCTCGCCGATCGCCTCGCGCATGCCCTGCCGGTGACCTCGTATGGGCGCTTCCTCAAGGCACGGGGCCTCGTGCCGGCCGAGACGGCAGGCGAGCCGGTCACCAGCATCATCGAGTGGAAGGAGCTCGCGCAGGACGTTCGCCTGCACGGCAGCCGCTGCGAGGCCTGCGGGCTCGTGCAGTATCCCCAGACGCGCGTCTGCATCGGCTGCCAGGCGCGAGACCGGCTGGTCGGGCACAAGCTCGCCAAGCGCGGCACCGTCTTCACCTACACGATCGACAACCTGGCGCCGGTGGCGGAGCATCCGCTGCCGATGGCGGTCATCGATCTCGAGGGCGGCGGCCGGCTC
>VBKF01000257.1 GCA_005888095.1 Deltaproteobacteria bacterium
AGCCTCTTCGCGGCGGAGAAGGATGCGCCGGGGGTCACCGTCGGGCGGCAGCTCGACAAGCTCGGGTACAAGGGGGTGGAGACCTGCGAGGTGAGCTTCGAGGACTTCCGCGTGCCCGCCGGGAATCTCGTGGGCGGCGTCGAGGGCCGCGGCTTCGCCCAGGTAATGAGCGGGCTCGAGGTGGGACGCATCAACATCGCCGCACGCGCCGTCGGCGTCGCCCAGGCGGCCTTCGAGGACGCCATCCGCTACGCCCAGCAGCGACGGACGTTCGGCAAGCCGATCTGCGAGCACCAGGCGATCCAGCTGAAGCTCGCCGACATGGCGACGAAGATCGAGGCCGCCCGGCTCCTCACCCGGCAGGCAGCCGCGATGAAGGACCGCGGTGAGCGCGTGGACGTCGAGGCGGGCATGGCCAAGCTCTTCGCCTCCGAGACCTGCCAGGAGGTGTCGCTCGAGGCGATGCGCATCCTCGGCGGCTACGGCTACGTGAAGGAGTTCCCCGTCGAGCGCTACTACCGCGACGCACCGCTCATGATCATCGGCGAGGGCACCAACGAGATCCAGCGTCTGGTGATCGCGAGAAGTCTTGTCCAGCGCTACAAGATCTGAACGCACGCGGCGCCTGGCGGCCTCCGTCGTCCTCCTGCTCGCGCTCGCCCCGCCGCTCCCCGTGCCGGCGGTCGTCCTTCCCGAGCCCAAGTCTGGCCCGCCGGTCCCGACGCTCACGCTCCCGCCCCACCCGCGGGTGCTCTTCTTCGCGCCCCACCCCGACGACGAAGCGCTCGCGGCGGGTGGGCTCCTCTACCGGCTGGCGCGTGCCGGCGATGCCGTGCGCGTCGTCTTCATGACGAACGGCGACGGCTTTCCCTGGGCGGCGCAGGAGGACTTCCACCTGAAGAAGCCGACCGACGTCGACTACCTGGCGCTCGGCGAGCTCCGCCAGCGCGAGGCGTTCGCCGCCGCGCAGCGGCTCGGGCTCGCGAAGCGCCATGTGTCCTTCCTCGGCTTCCCGGACGGGGGCCTCGCGGAGCTGTGGCGCGCCCACTGGTCGCGGACGCACCCCTACACCTCACCCTACACCAAGGAGGACAGCCCGCCCTACCCCGGGACGGTCGATCCCGACGTCGACTACGACGGCCAGGACCTCACGTCGGTGATCGCGCGCCTGCTGCGAGACTTCCGGCCGACGGTCGTCATCATGCCGCATCCCTACGACACGCACCTCGACCACGCCCATACGAGCTACTTCGTCACCGAGGCGGTGGAGGCCCTGCAGGCGCGGCACGTGCTGCCGAAGGACCTCGTGATCCTCACCTACCTCGTGCACGATCCGTTCTGGCCGCCCGCGCCCTCGCCCGACCCTCTGCCGCCGCCTTCCCCGTCCCGAGTTCCCGACACGGCGTGGGCGGAGGTCAAGCTCACCCCGGCCGAGCTCGCGGTGAAGGAGGAGGCACTCGCCCGCTACCGGAGCCAGGTAGAGGTGCTGGCGGATCTCTTCCACCGCTTCGAGCGCGAGAACGAGCTCTTCGGGCGGGTGAAGTCCGAGGTCCTGGCGAAGATCGCCGCGATTCATTAACTCCTGGGGGCCCGTGCGGTGCTTGGGCGCGGCGCGCCCTGCGGTCCAACGCCCGCGCGGCGTCCGCCGCGCGCCCCAGACCCCGCGCCGGGCTCGGCAAAGCCTCGCCCGGCTTTCTCCTCTGCCCCGTGCGACTACAGCGCCCGTGCGACTACAGCCCCGCGACGCGGAGCAGCGTCCCGAGGACGCGGTCGGCGGCGAAGTACTCGCGCGCGACCGTGGCCGCGTGGGCGCTCGCCGTTGCGTAGTCGGCCTCGACGGCGCGGAGCGCCGCGGCCGCCTCCTCGACGGTGCGAAAGGCATGCAGCCCGGGCCCGAGCCGCAGCACGTCGCCGAAGCCGGTGTCCTGCTCGACCACCGGCCGGCCGGCGGCCAGGTAGCAGGCCGCCCGGTCGCTGAACCAGCCGCTGCGCAGCCGGACGTTCATGTCCTTGGCGACGGTGAACTCGCCCCGCGAGCGGCGGAGGTATTCGCGGTAGCGCCAGGGATCGGCCGAGACGGCGAGCGGGTCGACGATCTGCCAGCCGTTGGAGGCGAGCAGCGCGCGGTCGCCGGCGACGCTGTCCACGTCCATGGCGATCTCGAACGCGAGGCCCGTGCGCCGCGGAAGATCGAGGCAGCGGATCCACTCCGTCCGCTTGCGCCAGGCGAACGTCTCGCCCCGGAACCTGACGTCGCGGCCGCCCGCATCCCACTTGCCGACCGTCGTGTAGGCGGTACCGGGCGGTCCGGCGTCCGCCCACCACTCGAGCGCGACGGGCGCGCGCGTCGGGTGCCACACGTAGCCGCCCGCCGGCACCGGCGAGCGTGGCGTCCCGATGTTCTCGCCGAAGGTGAACAGGTGCGCGTGCTCGTCGAGGATTGCGCGCAGGAGCGAGTCGCCCTCGGCGGCCTTGATCTGCGTGAAGGCGGGGTCGATGTCGACGTAGACGGCCGGCCGCCCGACGCGCCGCTCGGGCGGGATGCGGTTGACGCCGGCGATGTTGATCAGCAGGTCAGCCTCGCGGAGCAGCTCCGCCGCCCGGCCCGCCCCCGGCCCGTGCTCCACGCCGCGCTCGGCGTCCACGAAGACCCAGCGCTCGCCGAGCCCGATGCGGCCGAGGAAGTCGGCGGTCGCGGCGATCCCGTGCTCGTACCGGGGCCCGTAGTCGTTGGTGAGCGGGTTGTACGCGAGCGCGAAGTGGCCCGTGTCCTCGTAGAACCAGGCGTCGTGGCCGAGGGCGCAGAGGCCGAGGAGATAGTGCGCCGCCTGCCAGGCGTAGCCGCCGAGCGGGTTACGGACGAGGTAGCCGGCGAGGACGATACGCGCCATCGATCAGAGCCCCGCGTCGGCGAGGAGCCGCGCGCAGATCTGCTCCGCGGCGAAGCAGCTCTGCGCCACCTCGCGGGCGTGCCGGCTGGCGCCGGCATAGTCGGCCCGGATGGCGGCGAGCGCCGCGACCGCCTCCTCGGCGGTCGAGAAGGCATGGAGCCCGGGCCCGGTCGGGACGTGCGCGCTGAAGCCGGTCTCCTGGACGACCACGGGCTTCCCGCACGCCAGGTACGCCGCGCTGCGCGTGCTGAACCAGCCGCTCCGCGTCGCCACGTAGGCGTTCTTGGCGATCGACAGCTCGCCACGCGAGCCGAGGATGTAGTCGCGGTAGGCGGCCATCGTCGCCGACACGGCGTGGCCGTCGCGCAGCCGCCAGCCGGCGGCCGCGATCCGCTCCCGGGGCGCGGCGCCCGCGAGCGCCACCTCGAGCGTCTCCCGGGTGCGCGACGGCAGGTCCATGAAACGCTCGAACTCGATGTCCTTGTCGCCGTAGACGCGGCCGCCGACCACCGGCGGCGTGGGCTTGATCTTCCACGACATGACGGTCGTGAACGGCCCGTCAGGGGCGGCG
>VBKF01000258.1:0-3759 GCA_005888095.1 Deltaproteobacteria bacterium
TCACCAACGAGTGCGACGCGGAGTGCCTGATGTGCGGCATGCGCCACACGAACGACGCGCTCGTCCGCGAGACAGCGGATCAGGAAACCGTCGAGGGTCAGCTCGAGATCCTCCGCCGCCGCGGCCTCCGCGGCGTGGCGCTGCTCACGGGCGAGTACCACCACGGCCCCTTCCGGCGTGCGATGATCGCGCGAGCGGCCGCCGCGTTGCGCGCCGCGCTGGCCCGCGGCTTCACTCACGTGCTCGTCAACATCGGCGCGCTCGAGGCGGTGGAGTACGCCACGCTGCTCGCCGGCGTGCCGCGTGATGCCACCGGGCGGGTCCTCCCTCGGCTCACGATGTGCACGTTCCAGGAGACCTACCAGCCGCGTGCGTACGCGCGCTTCATGGGCACGAATCCCGAAAATCCGCGCAGCGATTTCCTCCGCCGACTCACCAACTTCGATCGTGCCCGCGACGCCGGGATGTGGGTCGCGAATCCCGGTGTGCTCCTCGGGCTCAACTCGGACCTCGGCTTCGAGTTGCTCGCGCTCCTCGCCCACGTTCGCCATTTGCGGGCCCGAGGAATGGAGGTCTACGTGAGCCTGCCCCGGTTGCGGCGGGCGAGCGGCACGCCGTATGCCGGGGGGGTGAGCGACGAGGAGCTCTGCCGCGTCGTCGCGGTGCTCTCCTTCGGTGCCCCGGAGGCGAAGGTCGTCATCTCGACGCGCGAGCCGCCGGCGATCCAGCGGGAGCTCGTGCCGATGATCGGCGTGCTCACGCCCGGCTCCCCCGGCGTCGCCCCCTACACCGAGACGGGGGCGCGCTTCGCGCTCGAGGCGAGCCAGTTCGAGGTGCTCGACCACCGGCCGATCGAGGCCATCCTCGGCGAGTACCTCCAGGCAGGGGTCACGATCGACCGCTACGAGCCCGCGGGCGGGGCCTGACGCGGCCGTGCGCCCGGCGCTCGTCCTCGGGACGAACCTCGTCGTCGGGACGGCAACGCTCGGCTACGTCCTCCACCGCTTCGGCGCCCCGGCGGTCGAGTTGCTCGCCAGGCCGCCACAGCTGCTGCAGCTGGCGGCCTTCCCGGCGGCGGTGACGGTTGCCTTCGTCGGCTACGCGCTGCGCTGGCGGATCCTGCTTGCCGGCCTCGGGGTCCCGCGCGGCCTCGGCCGCCTGACGGCATACCGGGCGGCCGGGCAGAGCCTGTCGTCACTCATCCCGAGTGCAAAGCTCGGCGGCGAGCCGCTCCGGGCGCTCCTGCTGGTGCGCGACCGCGTGCCCGGCGGCGACGCGATTGCCAGCGTCGCCGTCGATCGGACGCTCGAGATGGGGGCGGGAGCGGCCTTCGCCTGTGTCTACGCGGCGCTCCTCCTCCGCCGCGGGGTACCGGAACTCGAGGGCGCGTTGGTCACCGTCTCGCTCGGCGCCGTGGCCCTGGCCGCAGGGGTTGGCCTGACCGCCCGCCGCCTTCGCCGCGGCTCCGGGCTGGTGACGGCCGTCGCACGCTCGATCGGTCTCGACCGGCTGCGCTTCGTGCAGGGGCAGATGAACGTCCTCGCAGCGGCCGAGGACGCCGCCGCCCGACTCGTGGCGCAGCCGGGACGCCTGCGGCGCGCGTTCGGCACGGGAGTCGGGGTGAACCTCCTGGTCCTCGTCGAGTATCATCTCCTGCTCGCGGCCTTTGGGCTGCCGGCCGGGGCGCTCGCCGTGGTGGGGGCGATCTTCGCCACTGGGGCGGCGCACTCCTTGCCGGTGCCGGCGGCGGTCGGCGTCCTGGAGGGAGCGCAGATCTGGCTCTTCGGGACGCTCGGGCATCCGCCGGAGGTGGGACTCGCCGTCGGGCTCGCGGTGCGGCTGCGGGAACTCGTCTGGATCCTGCCGGGGCTCCTCTACCTCCTCGCGCGGGGGATCGTGTCTCCACTTGCGTTGAAGCGCGGTACGTGCGCGCCGTAGCCCGCCTGGCGCGCGGCGCCCCTCGCGTTCGAGAGTACGGAAGTCGCTCGCGCCCCCTTGGAGCCGTCGGGTTGAGCACGTCTCGGCGCGATTCCGCTTGCCCGAAAACAGGCCGGTGGGTTAGAAGGCCGAGGTTTTCAACGCTTTGAATGGGCACCCTCTCCGAGACGTCGGCATTCGTCTTCGTGGCGCTCCTGCTCTGCGCCCCCGGATGCGGGGCGCCGCTCCAGCAGCGCATTGCTCCGTATCCGGGGTACGGGCAGCAGTTCCCCCAGCTCCAGCGGGATAGCTCGGAGTGCGAGGCTTGGGCTCGATCGGTCGCGGGATCGGGAGCGGACTCAGCGGCCGGTGGAGCAGCTGGCGGTGCACTCGCGGGCGCTGCCGGCGGTGCGGCTCTCGGCACAATTGCCGGGGCCTTTCTGGGTGACGCGGGTTCGGGTGCAGCGATCGGTGCTGCGCTCGGTGGAACTTCCGGAAGCCTCGAGGGAGCTGCAGGCGGGGCCGCGGCGTTCGACCAGCGACTCCTCGCCGCCTATCAGAACTGCATGGCGGCACGCGGCTATGTTGTGAACGGTAGCACGATCCAGCCGGCTGCTCCGCCGGCCGTGCACCAGTCGGCAGCGCCGGCGGAACGCCCGACAGTCGAAACGCGGCTCACCCGTCTGAGGGAACTTCACCAGGACGGCCTCATCTCCAACAAGGAATACCGTGAGCGGCGGCAAAAGATACTTGACGATCTCTAGCCTCTCACGGAGTAAGCTATGCCAAAACGGATCGTGCTTTCACTTGCCCTTCTTCTGCTCGTCGGCTGTGCCGAACGTGCCTGGATCCGGAGTGCTCCTTCGGGCGCCAAGGTGTACGTAAACGACCAATTCGTCGGGGTCACCCCCGTAGTCTACTCGGTGCGTCGCCCAGAGTTCAACGGACCGCTCCGATATCGTCTTGAGCTCGATGGACACCAGCCCGCCGAAGGGCAGCTGCAGAAACGAGTCGGGCCCGCGCGTATTGTGGGCGCCTGCTTCTCCCTCGGGCTCTCCTTGCTCTTCAAGCCGGCGACCACGTTGCGGGACCGGTACGACGTCCCCCTCCAATTGGTATCAACCCCGGAGGGTCCGAAACCGCCATCCTCCATCGAAGTGTACAAGCCGCCGTCTCTCGCGCCGGCTCCCCGGGATGACAGCGTGCGAGGTCGACTCCGGGAGCTACAAGACATGTACGACCGAGGCATCATCACAGAGCAGGAGTTCCAGAGGACGCGTGAGCGGGTACTCCGCGATTTGTAGTCGGCTCTTACTATGAACGCCCGGGTCCGTTTTTGCGTACCAGTCGCGCTGTTTGCAACCGTCACATTGGCGGGCTGCGCGATAGGTAATCACCATGCGTACCACGATACGATCGCCACGTTTCAGGCATCGGGATCGTATGCAGTTGCAGTCACTGTTCACGATCAGCGTGAATACATCCAGAACAAGGACAAGAGCCCGGACTTCGTTGGATTGCAGCGTGGGGGATACGGCAATCCTTTCAATGTCACGACGGTGAGCGGCCAGCCGCTCGCCGAGGACATGACAGCTTCGATCGTCGCGTCACTCCGCGCGCGCGGGTTCCACCCGGTTCCCGTCGTCGTCAGCGCTGAAGACGGACCGGCAACCGTACGTCAACGCCTTATTGGGACGAGGGCGCCCCGTTCGGTACTGCTGGTCTTGATCGAGTGGAAGGCCGACTCCATGCAAAATACGGCGCTACTCTATACCGTGACGCTTCAGATCCTCGATGGAACCGGACGCCTCCTTGCCGAGAAGAACCTGCTAGGGCGGGACA
>VBKF01000258.1:3827-4581 GCA_005888095.1 Deltaproteobacteria bacterium
CTTGAGGCCCTGTTCAACGCGCCCGATGTTGTCGCCGCGTTGACGATGCCCGCCTCCTGATAGACTCGGGAAGGTCGTACCCGATGCTCGCGTCACGCGGGACCGCGGTGCGGCGGCCGAGCGGTCGGTCCGCAGGGACAGAGCGCGAGCGTGATTCGCCCCTCCGCGACCAGCACGTCGTCGATGAGCGGGGCCCGCGCAGCATCGTCGCATCGTCGCGCGGGAGACCTGGCATGCAAGATCTCCACCTCGACGCAGCGGGCGATCGGGACCCCCGGCACCGTTGACGCTTCCCCGCGACCTTTGCGGCACGTCGGTGTAGACCTCGGGCGTTCCACGGCTACCGGTACTACGCCTGGTAGTACCGGGATGGCCGCTTCCACTTCGTCGAGCATCCCGTGAACCCGCCGCGGGAAGAAGCCTATGAGGGCAAGTACGTCCTCCGGACCGAAAAGCACGAGCTGACGCCCGTGGAGGTGACGATCTACAAAGTGAGAAACGCCTGGTCTCGCCGTCGAGATTTCAATAACTTGGTGGCCTAAAGGGCAAAACATCGGCACGCCGGGCGGCGGCCGTAGACCGCGCCGGCGAAGAAGCCGGGACAGCACTCGCGGAGCCGAGCGAGGTCGGGCACGATTCGGACTTCCGTGAAGCCGGACATCTCGAGCGCGCGCTGCCACTGCTCCGGGGTGAGGAACCCCGCCGTGGGGCGGGTTTCCGGTTCGATCTCGACGTCGACGAAGCTCTCGAGGAT
>VBKF01000259.1 GCA_005888095.1 Deltaproteobacteria bacterium
AGGAGCGCGACCCAAGACTTCTTGGGTCGCGAACCGGACGCGAGGGTGTTCCGTCGGGATCACGCCCGACTGTCCTGCCGCGGCTCGCGAAGCCAGCGCGGCAGACGAACACGCGCGGTTCCACGGCTGCCGCAGACAGGCCTAATCGCCAACCGATAAACATGAGCGCCGCAAGACCTCTAGAACGGCGCGTGTCCGTTCTGCCGCGCTGGCTTCGCCAGCCGCGGCACAGCGGTCGCGCGTGCCGCGAGCGCCACATGCTCGCGTCCGTGCCCGCGACCCAAGAAGTCTTGGGTCGCGCTCCTAGCCGACGACCGGATGCTCCTCGGCGACCCAGAGGGGCGAGCGCTCGAGGTCGATGAAACGACGCTCGTCCTCGAGCAGCTCGAGGCTGGCACGCTGCCCCTCGGACGAAGCCGTCGCCGCCTGGAGATCCTCGCGGCTCTCCCACCAGAGCTCCGCCACGCCGTCGTACGGTTCGGGCCCGCCGCGGCTGGCCTGCAGCACGCCGTTGAGCGGATCTTCCCGCGTGTGCACCTGGACGTATCGCCGGATGCGGAGCGTGGCCGCGTGGCGGCGGACGAGCGGACCGTGCTCCTCCCGCCAGTAGCGCTGGAAGTCGGCGCGCGAGAGCTGGGGCAGGCGCCGCAGACAGAACACGAGCTTCACCATGGCGTCCTCCGAAGCCTCAGTCGAGCTGGTAGAGGCTCCGCCAGTCGACGTCGTCGCGGAGCGGCGGCTGCCGCCCCTTCTCCAGCACGCACGAGCCGAGCGCGAGGGCGTCCATCTCGGTGCGCATGAAGCAGAGGTAGGCGTCCTTCGGGGTGCACACGATCGGCTCGCCGCGGACGTTGAAGCTCGTGTTGACGAGCACGGGACAGCCGGTCAGCGCCTCGAAGCGGCCGAGCAGCGCGTGATAGAGCGGGTTGGTCTCGCGGTGCACGGTCTGGATGCGCGCCGAGTGGTCGACGTGCGTGACAGCCGGGATCTCCGAGCGCGGCACGTTGAGCTTCTCGATCCCGAAGAGCCGCTCCTGCGCCTCGGTCATCGGGATGCGGCGCTCTGGGCGGACCGGCGCGACGAGCAGCATGTACGGTGAGTCGACGTCGAGCTCGAACCAATCGGCGACGCGCTCGCGCAGCACGCTCGGCGCGAACGGCCGGAAGCTCTCGCGGAACTTGATCTTCAGGTTCATCACCGACTGCATGCGCGGCGAGCGGGCGTCGCCCAGGATGCTGCGGTTGCCGAGTGCGCGCGGCCCGAACTCCATCCGCCCCTGGAACCAGCCGACGACTTTCTCGTCGGCCAGGAGCCGCGCGCTGCGCTCGATGAGCTCCTCCGCCGGGAGCTTCTCGTAGACGGCGCCCACCGAGGCGAGGAAGCGCTCGACCTCGGCGTCGGAGAAGGCGGGCCCGAGGTACGAGCCCTGCATGCTGTCGCCTTCCGACACGTGGCGCCGGTCGTGCCCGAGCACCTTGTGATGGATGGCGAGCGCAACGCCCACCGCGCCGCCCGCGTCGCCGGCCGCGGGCTGGATCCAGAGCCGCTTGAACGGCCCCTCGCGCAGCAGCCGCCCGTTGCCGACGCAGTTGAGCGCCACGCCGCCCGCGAGACAGAGGTTCTCGAGACCGGTCTCGCGGTGCACGTGGCGCGCCATGCGCAGCATGATCTCCTCGGTCACCACCTGCACCGAGGCCGCGACGTCCATCTCGCGCTGGGTCACCGCGGACTCGGGGCGGCGGGGCGGCCCGCCGAACAGCCGGTCGAAGGCGCCGTTGGTCATGGTGAGCCCGTGGACGTAGTTGAAGTAGTCCATGTTCAGCTTGAAGGAGCCGTCGTCCTTCAGCTCGACGAGCTTGTCGAAAATCGCGTCGGCGTAGCGCGGCTCGCCGTACGGCGCCAGGCCCATCACCTTGTACTCGCCCGAGTTGACCTTGAACCCGGTGTAGTAGGTGAACGCCGAGTAGAGCATGCCGAGCGAGTGCGGGTAGTGGAGCTCGGCCAGGAGCTCGAGGTCCTTGCCGCGTCCGACGCCGTACGACGACGTCGCCCACTCGCCCACGCCGTCCATGGTGAGGACGGCGGCCTCCGGGAAGGGCGACGGGTAGAAGGCGCTCGCGGCGTGCGACTCGTGGTGCTCGGCGAAGAGGACGGGGCCCTCGTAGCCGCCGAGCGCCTTGCGGATCTGGTCGCGCGTGAAGAGCTTCTCCTTGAGCCACACCGGCATGGCCGTCAGGAAGGAGCGGAGCCCGCGCGGCGCGACGCCGCAGTAGTTCTCGAGCAGGCGCTCGAACTTGAGCAGCGGCTTGTCGTAGAAGCCGACGTAGTCGAGCTCTTCCGGCCGGAGCTTCCCCTCCGCGAGGCAGTAGGCGACGGCGTGGCGCGGGAAGGAGGCGTCGTGCTTCTTGCGCGTGAAGCGCTCCTCCTGCGCCGCCGCGACGATGTCGCCGTCGCGGACGAGGCACGCCGCCGAGTCGTGATAGTAGGCCGAGATGCCGAGGACGGTCGTCACGGGATCAGAACTGCCGCTCGTAGCGGCCCGGGTCGACGGGCTCCCGGGGGCGGCGGATCCAGTTGCTCGTCCGGCCGTCGCGCCACGAGCGGTCGAGCGGACGAAGCCCAGCGGAGCGAAGACGCCGTAGAAGAGGACGGTCAGGATGATGCGGCTGTTCACCTCGCCGAGGAGCGCCCCGGCACGCATCCACACGCGCTGGACAGGCGCGAGTACACCCGGCGCCATGATCGCGGGCGCCGCGAGGAGGACGCCGAGGCTCCAAAGGACGAGCGGCGCCACGTCGTGGCCGCGCAGGCGGCTCACGACGCCGAGCGCGAGGAAGACGCCGCCGACCGTGAGCCCGAAGCGCCGGAGCTCGACTGCGGAGAGTGGCTGCATGTGAGCCGGGGGCTCAGAAGAGGGTGTAGACGAACGGGGCGACCGCCGAGCTCTGCGTGAAGACGATCAGCGCCCCGAAGAGCGCGAGCACCAGGACGATCGGAGCGAGCCACCACTTCTTGCGCACGCGCATGAAGGCCCACAGCTCTCCGGCCAAAGAAACGATGCCCGAACGTGCCACCGCTCACTCCTCAGTCAACGCTTACCCGCGCCTCATCGCTCGTGTCAAGCATTGGAAAAACCGAGTCTTTCGAACAGAGCGCAGATCGCAATCGTCGATCTGACGCGCAACGGGCGCCGCCGTCAGCAGCGGGTGGGCCGCGTGCTCACGAGCAGGACCGCACGTGCCCGCTTCGGCCTCAGCTTGCGCGACCGCGGGTCCACCGTGAGCCCCAGCGCCTCGAGGGCCTCGACGCCGAGGACCGGTTCGGCCCCGCGCCGTGCGATCAGCGCGGTGTCTCCGGCCTCTCGGCCGAGTAGCCGCACGAGCACCGCTCCCACCCGCATGGACCGGTGGCTGCCGTCAGCCAGCTCGACTCTGATCGGGCGCGGCGAGGCGACGACGCCGAGGCGAGTAGCGAGGTCGGACGGCAGCACGCTGTGCGTCGCGCCCGTGTCGACGAGGACGCGAACGCGTGCCGCGCGTTTCCAGGACAGCTCGGCCTCGACGACGATGTGCCCCACGTGCATCGCGATGGTAACAAACGGCCGTCAGTACGCCAACGCGACGGCGAGCGGCGTCCTGCGGCTGCGTCCCGAGCCCAACGCTGGAGCTCCCGAAGCGACCGTGGTGCCGCGGCCGCGGATGAACCGAATTTCGCGTTGACGTCGTGGCGCCGAGCACGGTATGAGCGCCAGCGCGCAGCGGGTGCGCCCGGGAGGGAAGCTACGATCGATCGGGTTCGGTGGCCCGGGCTGCTCTTGCTGGCGGCGGCGCTGGCGGCACCATCGGGCGCGCCCGGGGCGCGATGCGATCCCACGGATGCCGACGCCGCTGCGCTCGGCGCGGCGTGGGTGGCGGTCGACGTCGCATGCCCCGCCGCTGCTCGACACCCACGCGTGGTTCTGGTGGCTCGACGGGTCGGGACCACTCACCCGAAAGGTACGGACCACTCTCGACGCATATCCGGACACGCAACGCCCCGCACTCTGCGCCATCTCGCTGTGGGAGGTGGCGCTCCTGGTCGAGCTGGGGCGCGTCCGATTGCGCCAGGGGTTCGACGAGTGGATCGAGGTTGCGGCAGCGACGGAGACCGTCCGGTTGTTCGACGTCACGCCCGCCGTTGCGAAGGAGCTGCTCCACCTCCCTCGCTCCTTTCACCGTGACCCTGCCGACCGGCTGATCGTGGCCACCGCCCGTGCGCTCGACCTGGCGGTGCTCACGGACGACGGACCGATCCGCCGCTCGGGTCTCGTGCGGCTGTGGCGCCCGTGAGCCCCGCCTGGGCCGTCACCCGCCTCGCGCCACCGCCTCCTCGTACACCTGACGCGTCCGCCGGGCGGTCGCTTCCCACGTGAAGCGGGCGGTCCGCTCCCG
>VBKF01000260.1:0-1407 GCA_005888095.1 Deltaproteobacteria bacterium
GGCTTCCCTGCGCGGGCTCGTCGAGCGTGAAGTCGATCCGGGAGCCGTCGCAGGTCGCACGCAGGTCATGGGGCTTCAAGTAGACGGTGCTGCAAGGGCCATCCTCGCGGCCCGCGTCACGATAACGGTAGCCGGTGACCCCCGGCGGGGTGCCGAGTCCGGTCCAGCGGCTCGCGGGAAGGCGGATCAGGCCGGTCTCGCCGGTGGCGGGGTTGACGAGGTAGAGGAGCGCGCCGCCGGTGCGCGGATCCCCTGGTGTGCCGGGCGCCGCACACGTCAGTCCGGGGTCGCGCGACGTGAGGGCGAGCTTGCGCCTGCTCGGGTCGCCCGCGTAGTCGCGCACCCGGAGCGACCCACCGCTCAAGAGCTGTCCGGCCTCGAAGTTTAGCTGCAGGCTTCCAGCCGGCCCTCCGCAGAAGCTCGTGACCTCGATCAGGTAGGTCACGCCGGCAGTGGTCGTGAAGCTCACCTTCGACTGCAGGGTCCCGTCGCTGTCGTCGTTGCAGGGCGCGACGGGCGTGAGGGTACGGCACGAGCCGGTGAACACGGAGAGAACCGTGTCGTAGCTGCTGCCGAAGGTGTCGATCGTCACTGGGGCGCTGATGGGTGCGGTGAAGCGGTACCACACGCTTGCCCCGTTGGTGCCGCACGCGCAGCTGACCGCCGGATCGGTCGGGTCGGTGGTGGCCTGGCTCACGTCGACGTGGTCATGGAGCCGGGGAGCCGTGATCTCGGTGGCGGCGCTGCAGGTGTCGTTGGGAGGCGGGGGCGGCACCTGCACGAGGTTCAGGTGCAACCAGCCGCCGGGCCCGCCGCAGAAGCTCGTCACCTCGATCAGATAGGCGGTGCCTGCCACCGCCTGGAAGCGCACCTGCGACTGCAGGGTCCCGTCAGCGTCGTCATTACAAACGACCGGGAGGGGGCCGCCACAGCTCCCCGTGAACACCGAGAGGACGGTGTCGTAGCCGCTGCCCGCGGTGTCGACCGTCACCTCGCCGCTCCGGCCCGCGGTGAACTGGTACCAGACACTGTGGCCGTTCTGCCCGCAGGCACAGCTGCCGAAGGGGTCGGCCGGGTCGGTCGTGGCCTGGGCGGTGTCGATCGCATCTGCGAAGGGTGGCGTGCCGATCACCGTCGCGCTGGCGCAGGTGTCGTTCGCCACGCTGGTAGCCTGACTGCGCTTGGTGAAGTCGAGGAGCACGGTCCGCTGCTCGGCTCCCGCCGACACGACCAGCCGGCCGCCGTGAACGAACGGAGCCTCCGTCGCGTCCGGGGTGACCGCGTTGTCGACCGTGAGGCCGACGCTGACCGTCGCGGTCCCGCCGCCGGACACCGTCACGGAGTTGGGGGCGATCGATACCTGCACGCCCGGCGGGAAGGTCCCCGGCGCGACGGCGAGCGTGTAGG
>VBKF01000260.1:1450-3584 GCA_005888095.1 Deltaproteobacteria bacterium
GACGGCGGCCCGCACGTCGAGCCGGCCCGCGCCGCCCGTCGTGACATCGAGGCCGACCGGCACCGCACCCTCCTCGAGCATCGCCTTCACCTCGGCCGGGGCCAAAGCAGGGAAGAGGCCTCGTACGAGCGCGGCCGCGCCCGAGACGTGAGGCGTGGCCATCGAGGTCCCCGAGATCGACGCGTGAATGGTGTCCCGGCACTCGAAACCCGGGAAAGCGCCCGGGATGGTCGCGGCGCAGATATTGACACCCGGGGCAGTGATCTCGGGCTTCAGCTGGAAGTCGACCGAGGTCGGCCCGCGCGAGCTGAAGAACGCGATCGTGTCGGCGTCGTCGGTGGCGCCCACGGTGAGCGCCGTGCGCGCCGTGCCCGGGCTGCCGATCGTGAAGTAGGCGCCGCTGTTGCCGGCGGCGATCACGCTCAGCACGCCGACCGCGGTCGCGTTGTCGACGGCGGTGGACACGGGGTCGTTCTCGTCTCCTCCACCCCCGAGGCTCATGCTGATGACCGTCGCGTGGTCGCTCGGGTTGCCGTCGCCGTTCGGGTCGGCGGCCCGCTCGATGCCGGCGATCACGTTGGAGAAGGAGCCGGAGCCGCCCGCGTCGAGGACCTTGTACGCGAGGATGTGCGCGTCGGGCGCCACGCCGGGCGTGGCGCCGATGCCCGCCGCGGTGGCGGCCACATGCGTGCCGTGGCCGTGATCGTCCCGCGGGTCGGCGTCGCCGTTGACGAAGTCGTAGCCGCCGACCACCTTGCAGGCGGCGCCGAGGCAGCCGCCCAGGTCGGGATGCGTGTAGTCGACGCCGGTGTCGATGATGGCGATGGTCGTGCCGGCGCCGCGGTAGCCGAAGTCGCGCCAGACCTCCGGCGCCCGGACGTGCGGCACGCTCACGTCGAGCAGTGCGTGCGCCTGCCCATCGGGGACGATCCGGCGCACATCGGGATCGGCTTGCAGCGCCGCCACCGTCTCGGGCAGCAGGCGGGCGGCGAAGCCGTTCAGCACCACACCGTACTCGTGCCGGATCACCGCGCTCGCCGCGGCGGCGCCGAGCCCGCGCGCGGCCCGGTGCTGGTTCTCGAGCGCCATGATCCTCTGCCGCGCCCGAGCGCGCTGCGCGCCGCCGGTCGCACCGGCGGCGCCTGCTCGCCCTGTCACCGCCGCCGGCGGCGCGGTGAGCTCGATGATCACACCATCCGGCGGCGCCCCCTTGCCGGCGGGGCGATCGCCCATGACCGCTCGGGCCGAGCCGGCCAGCGCGAGGCTGGCTGCCCAGACCGCCACACACACCGCGCGGCGCTTCAACGTCCTGATCGTTCCGCTCATCGTCTTGTTCTCCTTGCTCGAGTGAAATGGTTGGAACGCACCAAGATCGAAGCGTGCGCCCTTTAAGTTGCTGCGTTCGCTCCTTGAAGGCGTAGCGAACGGCGCTACAACGTCGCGTGGTCGGTCGCGCCGTCACAGTCAGTTCGCCGCCGCCGGGCGCTTACGGCGGCCAGCCGGCACGCCTCCTTGTCGCCGTGCTCGCACGGCGCAGGGGCGGAATGGAGTCAGAGTCGTCGCGGAGGGTCGGCTGGGTGCTAAGGACGCGATCGCGGCGGATATCCCTTTTGTGGGCGTTATCTCTCTCGCGGCGTTGGGGACGTCGTCGAACCGATCCGTTCGCGGGCCGGAGGTCTGACCTGGTCTTCGGTGTGCGACCGCTCGTCAGTGCGCCGCTGGCTGCGACGCGGGCTAGCGCTTACGCCGCCCGCAGGGCCTTACGATCCTCCCCAGGCCGTGATGGATGACCTCAACGACGCCATCCCGGGTATTGCCGTTGCTGGTATAGCCGCTGCTGGTATAGCTGCTGCTGCTGGCGCAGGTATTGCTGCTGCTGCAGGAACAGGCGCTGTTTTTCGGCCCGACGCTGGCGCTCCAGATCCTGCCACACCAGATCCTGCCACACTGGACGCTGCCACAGTGGCGCTCGCTGAGTCGCGGCGGTACCTTGCGCCAACCGCTGCTGGCACGTCTCCCAGAGTTCATGGCGATGGAGTGCGCGCTCGCTCTCGGGTAGGGCGCTCAATTCGCCCCGCACGCACGCATAGGGAACCTCGGACATCCCGACGGTCATGACGCCCAAGAGGCTGCG
>VBKF01000261.1 GCA_005888095.1 Deltaproteobacteria bacterium
CTTGAACCGAACCACCGCGATGCGCACACCTGCCCGATCCGATGCGGCCAGCACCTCCGCGCCGCCATCGTGCACGATGTTGCTCGGATAGAGGTTGTAGTAGCGCGAGGGCACCGGCCGCTCGGCGAGGAAGTTCAGCATGACGAGGTCGGGGACGGTGAGGACGGCCTCGTGCGGGCCGGTGTAGCGAGCGATCCAGCCCACCTCGTCGCGCAATGCCGTCGCCTCTTGGTGCTGGAGCCGAACGCTGGCCCGGGCCAGGCCCGTCGGTGTGGAGTACGAGCGGAGGATCGTGGGATACCACCAGAGAGCGATCGCCGAGAAGGAGACGCAGGCAGCGACCGCCAGCGCCGCCAGGATTCGGCGGCCCGGGGCGCGCTCCAGGGCGCGAGGGACCGCGGTCGCGGCGAGCACCACGATCGGCTGGTAGACGTTCGCGAGGTGCGCAAAGTCAGCGCGCGGAAAGACACCGAGGAATAGCGCCAGCGCGACGAGGAAGAGGGTCCCGCGGCGCGCGAGCGGTACCCCCCTCTCGCCGCGCAGGACCGCCAGCCCGATCATCGCGCCTTCGGCGACGAAGAGCGCCGGGGGCAGCGCGTAGAGCAGCGCCGCTCCTCGGTCGAGGATCGTCCACCGGTCGAGCAGGTGACGAACCGGCCCCTCGGGAACCTCCCAGGACAACGTCGGCATGTACGTGAACCTGTCCGCGATGCGGTGCGGACGGATCAAGGCGGCAGGCGAGAGGTAGGGAATCTTGTGGAGCGGGAGGAAGTCGCGGAAGGGATGGAGGACCAGGCTATCGTAGAGCGGCCAAAGAGCCCCGTGAGTCGCGAAGTAGCCGATGGTGGCGAGGAGGGGAACGGTCAGGCCTGCGACGAAGCAGGCGGCACCGCGCAGTCCGCGCGACGGCGCACTGGGCTCGCCGCGCAGCCACGGGCCGACGAGGATCCCTATGCCGAGCGCGGCGCTCGCGTAGAGTCCATAGTTCTGCTTGAAGGCCAAAGCGATGCCGGCCGCCCCTCCTGCGATCGCCGTCGATCCCCCTCGTCCCCGCCCCTCCATGACCCAGAGCGCCCCGAGCAAGCTGAAGAAGACGGCGAACTGTGAGTAGAGCGGCCATGTCCAGTGCGGGAAGGCCCAGACGTAGAGCACGAGCAGACCGCCTGTCGCCGCCACTGCGGCGCGGCGCCCGGCGAGCGATCCGGCCAGCGCGTAGACCACAGCCGTCATGGCCGCGAAGAGCACGAGCGCAGCCAGGCGTCCGACCAGCACGTTTGGCTCGAAAAGCTTGAACAGTCCCGCAAGCAGGTACCATACTGCCGGCGCGACGAAGGAATCCTGATCGCGATAGAGGACGAGGCCGCGCGCGATCTCCTCGGCCTGCTGGAGGAGGAGTCCCTCATCAGAAAGCACGATCGCTCGATTGCACAGGGGGTACGCGAACCCGCCCGCGACCAGCAGCACCAGCCCGAGCTGCCCGCGCCGTCCCGCCGTCAATTCGCGATCCCTCTCGCGGTCATCGGTCTCGTCGTGGTGGTCCAGCTTCCCCTCTACCAGCGTGGGCTTTCCGCGCTCGACGAGGGCGCACTGCAAAACGCCACCGTGCGAATGCTTGCGGGGGAGATCCTGTACCGCGACGTCAACACGATGCTGGCGCCGGGAATCTACTATCTCCAGGCGGTGCTTTACAGCCTCGCGGGCGTTCGTTTCGTCGTGAGCCGCGCGGCCATGATCGTGCTCAACGCCGCGACCGCGGCGCTGCTCTATGCCATCGCGGAGACCCTCATGCCTCCGGTCTGGGCCGCGCTACCGGCAGTGCTCTACGCCCTCCTCATCGTGTGGGGATTTCCCGTCCTCACCATGCTCAACTACTCGCCGGTGGCGATGCTGTTCATGCTGGGCGTCGTCCGCCTGCTCCTGGTCGACCCCGCGCGGCTCGGGACGCCTCGCCTCTTTGCCGTCGGCCTGCTCCTGGGCCTCGGCATCACCTGCAAGCAGAACTTCGGGTTCCTCGGCGCCGTGGCCGCCGCCGGCACGGCGGTCCTTTTGACCGGTCCTTCTCGCCGGGCGCGTCCGCGTGCTCGGGCCGCTCGCGGCCGGCGTCGTGATCGTCGGCCTTCCGCAGCTCGCCTACTACGCCGCGCACGGGGCGCTCAGCGACCTCGTGCGCGACACGATCCTCGCGACGCTCACCGAGCAGCGAACCTATTACCACCATCCGATCCCCGACGTTCTCGCAGGGATCCCTCCCGAGCCTGAGACTGGGGGATTCCTCTTCCGCTACCTTCCACCGAGCATCCACAATTACGTCATGGAGAACGGCACGCTGCTCGGTTGGAAGCCGACCCGCTCCTTTTATCGGGTGGTCATCGTGCTCAGCTACTACGTGCCGATCGCCATCCTCGCCGGGGGCGCTTTCCTGGCGCTCCTTGGACGTGACGCCCCGCGGGTGCGGCGATCCGCGCGTACCGTGGCCGCCTTCGCGGCGCTGCTCTTCCTCGCGCTCTTTCCCAACACCGGATGGGCGCACCTCCTCTTCGTGCTGCCCCTCGTCCTGGTCTTGGCGGCGTGGCTGCTCTTCCACGTGGGCTCTCGCCTGAGGGGCTGTGTATTGCTTGGCGTTGCTCTGCTTGCTGGGATGACGATCATCATCGAGCGGGACCTCTGCCGCTGGTACTCGGTCCCGCTCGATACGCCGCGGGGGCGGGTCCTGGTGAAGCCCGAGCACGCCGAGATCATGGGGGAGACGATCGCGTACATCCGCTCCGTCACTCCCCCGTCGGCCGAGGTCTTCGTTCTGCCCTACGTCCCGATCTACTACTTCTTCGCCGAGCGCCGGAACCCAACCCGCTACGACCTCGTCCTACCGGGCAACGTCGGCGCGCGCGAAGAGCAGGAGATCATCGACGTCCTCGAACGCAAGAGGACCGAGTACGTGCTGCTGAACCCGATGCCTTACCCGGATTTCGCGCCCTTCGAGCAGCTCTACCCGCGCCTCCACGCGTATCTAGAGGACCACTATCCGGCCGAGCGGGTCTTCCGACAGCGCTGGACGGTGATGGAAGTGCGCCGCCGTCGGTGAGTTCGCCCCGGGCATTCATCCGGACTGGCACCGGCCGCGGCACCCTGGGCGTGGCGCTGCTCGCCGGCGGGCTGCAGATCGCGCTCCACAACCGGGGCATCTGGATCGAGGACGAAGGCATCGTGCTCGAGACGGCCGCGCGCGTCGCCCGCGGGGAGGTACTCTACCGCGATGTCGCGGCAGTGATCCTGCCCGGCGTCTTCTGGGTCCATGCGGCGCTCTTCCGACTCTTCGGCGAGGGCATCCTGCCTGGAAGATGGGCGATGGTCGCGCTGTTCACCGCCGTTTGCCTGCTCGTCTACCGGTACCTGGCACGCGCCGCCGGCGATCGCGTCGCATGGCTCGGCCTCGGCCTCATCCTCGGTTTCCGGCTGCTCGCCTTCCCGACCTGGACGATCCCCAACTACACTCACTGGTCGCTGCTCTTCCTGATCCTGGGTCTCTGGCTGCTCCAGGGGTATCCGGCGTCGCGGTCGCGTTCGTCGGCGTTGCTGCGCTCGAGCCGCGCCCGCTGCGTATCCGCCGTCTGGGGGCCCGCCTGGCCCTCGTCACTGCCGGCTGCTGCCTGGTCACCGGCATGGTGTTGCTCCTCGTCGCGGCCCAGGGCGGATTTCGGGACCTCGTCGCGTACGTCATGCCGTTCCTGAGCCCGACGAACGTCGAGGCGTGGTTTCATCTCCCGTTTCCCGGGCCGAGCCAGCTCGGCCGTCCCGACGCGCACGCCTTCTTCACCTACTTCCCGAGCTTCCTCTTTCCGCTCGTGACGGGCGCACATGACCCGTTCTTCACCCGCCCGGAGGTGCTGGCGGCCTTCCAGGGCGCCGTGTACGGCGCCTACTACCTTCCTCCACTGACGTTCCTGGTTGCCGCTGCGCACCTCGTGGCCCACTGGCGGTGCCTCGGGGAATCGGCGCGCGCGACCTGGGTGCCACTCCTCGTTGCCGCGGTCCTCCTCTACGCCTCCATCTTCTACCGGCCCGACTGGATTCACCTGGCGAACGGACTGCTACCGACCCTGCTCCTGTGGGCGCTCCTCCTAGGCGCCGCACTAGGCCGCCCGCGCTGGCCATCGGGGTCGGGACAGCGGCGGCGGCCGCGCTCGCCGGAATCTCGCTCGGCGCAATCTTCCGCGCCAACCCACGCTACGTCGGAGGCCCGCGCGCCGGGGTGTGGGTGGGCGAGTCGGAGTTTGCCACCATCGAGGCCAGCGTGCCCTTCCTGCGTGCGAAGGCGGCAGCAGGCGAGCCTGCGGTGTTCCTTGGCCATCAGCGGATCCTACCCTTTCTGGCAGGCCAGCTCGGCCGCTATCCGGCCGAGTTCTGGCTCGTGTTCGTGCTGCGCCCCGACGAGGCGCGCCGCCTCGGAGAGGCGCTCGTCCGGGACCGGCCGCCGTGGATCGTCTACACCGAGACGCCCTACCTGAACTCGCTGCTCACCTTCACTGATTTCGGCCGCCCCCTCCTCGAGGCGATCGCGCCCCACTACCGGTTCACGCGCACGCTCGAAGACCAGTTCATCGTGCTCGGTCGGGTTGACGCACGGCCCACGGCGGATCGGGTGGCCTTCGACTTCCTGGACGCGCGCGGCACCGCCGAGGCGGCCGTCGAGGACGTGGCGACGGGGCTGCCTCGGCTCACCGGTGCTGCAGCGGCGGCTCGGGTCGTGGTTGGCTGGTGGCTGCTCGAGCCGCAGCTCGCGGTCGACGTGCAGGCTGACCGGGTCCGGCTCGAGTATCCCCAGATCTCCGTGCCCGAGCACGCCCGGGTCCGCTTCACGTTGAGCGTCAACCCCGCGCTCTGGCGAGCGCCATTCAGCCAGGGTGTGCGGTTTCGACTCCTCGGCCGCGACGGCGCACGCAAGGTGGTCTTCCTCGACCGGTCAATCGATCCGTGGCAGCGGCCGGAGGATCGGGCGCCGCAACCGGTCGACCTCGACCTCGGGCCGCTTGCCGGTACGGCGGTCCGCTTCACGTGGGTCACCGAGTCGATCGCGCCCTCCGTGTTGCCGCTGCCCCGGGCAGGCTGGGGCCGCCCGCGGTTGGTGGTGGCGGAGCGGCGATGCGCCGGCTGAGCCCACGCGCCCGCAGCGCCCTGGCGGTGGCCCTGGTGCTGGTGGCGTTCGGCCTGCCGCTGCGCGGCTTGCTCCGCGGGCCCGGCCCCCCGATGGAGGAGGGCTTCATGCTCGTCTTCCCGGAGCGCGTGCTGGCCGGTGATTTGCCCAACCGCGACTTCCTCCATCTCTACGGG
>VBKF01000262.1:0-2512 GCA_005888095.1 Deltaproteobacteria bacterium
TGCGCGAGCGCGCGCAGCCATGTGCTGCCGCCGGCTTCGGCGCACTCGATCGCCCGGCGCGCGTGCACGAGCGCCTGTTCGGCCTCGCCCAGGAGATCGCACGGGACCACCTGGCAGAGGTGGGCGAACGCCAGCAGATCGCCATCCCTCCGCCCGCGTGCCAGCTCCATCGCCTGCTCCATCACTTGGGCGCCGTCTGCGGGGCGGAGGTAGGTGAGCGCGTTGCCGCGCTGGACGAGCAGCAGGCCGTAGGGGCTGCGGCCGGGCTCGCTCTCCAGCTCGGGGCGGCCGCCGCCGAGCGCCAGCGCCTCGTCGCTCGTCGCGACGGCCTCCCGCAGGCGTCCCGCGATGACGAGGGCTCTCGTCAGTGGCACGCGAGCGAGGAAGCGCAGGAACGGACTGCCCGTCTGGTCGGCGAGCCGCAGGCTCTCCCGGAAATGCACGTCCGCCTCGTCCGCCCGGCCGGCGAACGTGAGCGTGTTGGCAAAGATGTTGAGGAGCCGGATGCGCGGCCCCGGGTTGCCCTCGGCGAAGAGCGCCGCGGCGTCCTCACCGGAGCCGACGGGGACGCTGTCGACGAGGTGTCGGCACGCACGCACGCGGAGCGCGAGCGACTCCTGGGACTCCGACGCCGTCGCCAGAAGCTCGCGTACCCGCCGCCAGTGGCGCACCATCTCGCCCCGGTCACGCGTGGCTGCCCAGTCCGCGGCGCGCTGGTGCCAGCGGGCCGCCACGAGGGGTTCGCGCGCACGCTCCCAGTGGTCGGCCAGGAGTGCCGCGCGCTCCTCGAGCCGATCGGGATACAGGCCCTCGATGGCGCGCGCGACGGCGCCGTGAGTCCGCGCTTGGCGCTCCGCGAGCTGCGAGTGGTAGGCGACCTCCTGCGTCAGGGCGTGCTTGAAAGAGTACTCGACCTCCGGATAGAAGGCCGCCTCGAACAGGAACTCACCCGCGATGAGCGCCCGGACGGCGGAGGCGAGCTCGGCCTCCGGGAGATCCGCGGTTCGCCGCAGCACGGCATCCGGCAGCTCGCGGCCGGCCACCGCCGCGGCCTGGAGCACGGCTTTCTCGCGCTCGGGCAGCCGGTCGATGCGAGCCGCCAGGACGGCCTGGACCGTGGGCGGGATCGCGAGCTCCTCCACGGGTCGCACGAGACGATAGGCGCCCCTCGTCCCGTCCAGGCTCCCCGCTTCGACGAGCGCCTGCACCACCTCCTCGATGAAGAAGGGGTTCCCGCCGGTGCGGTCGGGGAGACGCTCGGCCAGTGGCGCGACGGACGGATCGCTGCCGAGCAGATCCCGCAGCAGCTCGGCCAGCGCTTCGGCGCCCAGTGGCTGGAGCGCGAGCTGCTGATAGTGCGCGCTCTCCATCCACGGCGCGTGGTAGCCGGGGCGGAAGGTCGTGAGCTGGAACGTCGGCGTGTGCGGGGACAGCTCTTCGAGTGCCGCGAGCATCGCGTCGCTTGCCGCGTCGAACCAGTGCAGATCCTCGAGAAGGAATACCCAGGGCCCTCCGGGCCGGATGCGGCCCTGCATGAGGCGCTTGAGAATGTCGAAGACCTCGCGCTGCATCCCCTCGGGGCTGAGCCGCGGCGCGGGGCGCGAGGGGTCGGGGACGCCGAGGAACACGAACATGATCGGAAGCGCCTCGTGCAGCTGAGGATCGATCAGCAGCAACCGCCCGGCGATCTTCTGGCGCGCCATGTCGTCGCCGTCCTGCTCCGTGATGCCGAAGGCGTTCCGCATGAGCTCCATCCAGGGGAGCAGCGGGATCGTCTTCCCGTGGGCCACCGCGTGGGCCTCGTCGAAACGGATGCCCCGCGCGCGACAGCGCTCGGCGAACTCGTGGCACAGCCGGCTCTTCCCGACGCCGGGCTCGCCGACGACGCCTACGATCCGGCCTTCGCCCGCGAGGGCGCGTTCGAGGCTTGCCTCCAGGATCGCCATCTCCGGCGCGCGACCGACGAAGCGAGAGAGACCGCGTGCCCGGGAGACGTCGAACCGCGTGCGGAGCCGGCCGGCGCGCTCGAGCTCGTAGAGCCGCACCGGCTCGGTCACGCCCTTCACCCGGGATGGTCCGAGATCGCGCACGCTGAAGAACCCCGTGACGAGCCTCGCCGTGTGCTCGGTGAGCAGCGGCTTGCCGGGCTCGGCGAGCTGCTCCATCCGCTGCGCGAGCCCCACCGTGTGGCCGAGCGCCGTATAGTCCATGCGCAGGTCGTCGCCGATCCTGCCGACCACGACCTCGCCCGAGTTGATCCCCAGACGGACCGCGAAGTTCAGACCCCGCGCCGTCCGCAGCTCGTCGGCATAGCGCCGCACCTCGTTGCAGAGATGGAGCGCCGCCCAGCAGGCGCGCTGGGCGTGGTCCTCGTGCGCGATCGGGGCGCCGAAGAGCGCCATGATGCCGTCCCCGGTGTATTGGTTCACCGTCCCCTCGAAGCGATGCACGCCCTCGGCGAGGAGCTGGAAGAAGCGGCCCATGATCCGGTGCCAGTCCTCGGGGTCGAGCT
>VBKF01000262.1:2592-2905 GCA_005888095.1 Deltaproteobacteria bacterium
GAGGTCAGGATTTTCTCGGCGAGACGCTGTGGCGTGTAGGTGGCGGGGGCCTTCTCAGCAGCCGGGGGTGCGGTCACCCCCAGCGGGGCGCCGCAGTTGCCGCAGAACTTCTCGCCGGGGTCTGCTGGGGTGCCGCACGCCGCGCACGCCCGTCCGAGGCGAGCGCCGCACTCCGTGCAAAAGCGGCGGTCGGGACGATTGCCGTGACCGCACGAGGGACACGGAATTCCCGGCTGCGTTTCCACGGCTCGCTCGCGCCAGCGGGCGCTGCTCGAGCTTGTCGTCCACGGGCGGACCCCTTGTCAACGGCTAC
>VBKF01000263.1:0-797 GCA_005888095.1 Deltaproteobacteria bacterium
TCGAAGTCGGCGATGCCATTGGGCGTCGGTCGTCGGCCAGCAGAATAGGATATCGGAACGGCGACGGAGGGCTTGGTTCAAGTATGCGAGCAACTGCCGAACGCCGACATCATCGTCCGAGACCTCTCGCCCATCGAAGAGGACGAGCAAGCTCTTGCCTTGGACGACCGGTGGAAGCTTGCCGTTCAGCCACTCGCCGGCGTCACGGATGGCTACCTCGGGAGGCACCCTCAGGACAGGCGCAAAGGCGTCCGGCATATGTACAGCAGCCGAATGGACGGCGGTGGTCTTGCCGACTCCGGTAGGTCCCAGGATGAAGCAGAGGAGCCCCCCGTTCTGAACGGACGCGCGGTCGCGAAGTGCAATCAGGGCACGCAGGTCTTCGTCTATGGGTACGATGAGAGGACGAAGCTCTTGCCCAAACACTTCCTGAAGGGATTCGAAGCGATTCGGAATCCTCAGTTCACCCACGACAACCTCTTGGCCTCGCTCGTGCCGCCATCTAACGACCCTGGCGCTCAGCCGCGCGAGCGAAGCGAGCGTCGGCTGGAACGCCGAGTTGGGCGAGCTCGCATGCCGCTCTCACGGGGTCACCGTGGAAGTTGGGTGACGCTCAAGTCTTGTCCTTGAGAACGCAACGACGAGCACGACAAGAAGCCCCATCCGAATCATCAGTAACGCGCCGCGGACGGATACCGACCCTGCGCTCGCGTCGACTCTCCTCAGGATTGTGTAGTCCGCGACCTGCATGAGCAGGCTACAAATGACCGCCAGATTGACGACGCGCATGGAAGCCG
>VBKF01000263.1:836-1373 GCA_005888095.1 Deltaproteobacteria bacterium
CAGACCAACGCCACCGCTGAGACCAGCGCGCAAGCCGCCCGCAGTCTGGGCACTTCATTCGTACGCTCATCGGTCCGCCCAACGACCGGCGGTTCAGCGGCCGGCCGCATGCGCCGCTGGATCGTGGTTCGCCGGTCGCCGGCCGGTCCGCTGCAACCGCTGGTTGGGCCGCTCCGGGCTCACGAGGCAT
The DNA here is from genome assembly GCA_005888095.1 of Deltaproteobacteria bacterium. GTDB lineage: Bacteria > Desulfobacterota > Binatia > DP-6 > DP-6 > DP-3. Next base: position 1,027 of record VBKF01000263.1, read on the forward strand.
CGCTGTTCTCCGTTGAGATCACGGTAGAAGACTCCAGCTCGTGCGATCACGATTGTGGTCGTTGAGTCTAGACCCACTCCAGTGGGGCGAGGAACACCCCGCCCTGACGCCACCCGCAGTGGCTGATCCACGTTTTCCCTTGTGCGTCGACCACGACCTCGGCGGCATGCGCATCGATGTACCCGACTTGGTTCTCGACACGGAAACTGAACGGGTCGTCGCTCCAGAGCACGCGCGTGCCGCGATAGCGGGAGGGTGGGAACGGCCCGGTGAGCAGATAGAAGCCTGAGTCACGCTCAACGACGAACGGGGACTCGGTTGGGCTGTCGGCTGGCTGCGGCGCGTGC
>VBKF01000263.1:1389-3700 GCA_005888095.1 Deltaproteobacteria bacterium
ACCCGCCGTCCACTCCAGTGTACGAGGTCGTCTGACTCGGCCGCAGCGACGATGTGCGGAACAGCCGCCGGCTCCAGTGTAGCGGTGTAGTACATGACCCAGCGGTCGTCGACGCGGAGCACCATGGGATCGCGGGCGCAGAAGCCGTCGACGACGAGCGGGTTGGCCGGATGGCGGGACCAGACAATGCAGTCGTCCGACGTAGCAAGGTGGATGCGATACTCGGTCGGTGACTTGCCACCCGCGCAGACGAACATCCAGTACCGGTCGTCGTGTCGAATGACATGGGGCGCCCAAAGGTGGCTCTCTCCCGCGTTCCGATCGGTTGACAGTGCAAACGGTTGCTTCGTCCATGGGCCGTGCAGGGCCGGCGCGGTGGCGTGAGCGAGGTGGAGTTCGTCCAATGGGTTGGCTGGCTCGGCGTGCGTGATGCCAATCAGGTGCCACTTCCCTGTGTGATCCAGGACGAAGGTGTGGTCGTTGATGTACCAGGGCTCGGCTTCCCCGACGGAGGGGTCATAGATGAGCTGGAAGTCGCCCGCGCTAACGGTGAACCTATTCCTATTCATGGGATCACCTCGTTTGGGGTCGTGGAGCGGCCTAACAGCTGGCCGCTAAGCTGCGGCCGCGCGTGATGCTACCACGATTGGGTATGGCGAGAGCCACCCGCGGAGCAGGAGCTCGCGGCCGACAGCTTCAGGGGCTTGTTGGGCGGTCGATAGCGATCTCATTCCCGTCTGATCCGCGGGATGAATGCGCCGATTCGTCGCCGATACTCGCGGTACTCGTCACCGTAATGTGAGAGCATCATCTGTTCCTCGCCCTTGATATTGAGCACGTAGGCTGGGATGACATAGAGAACCGTCAAGAGCAGAACGACTCCGCTCGTGTAGGCTGCGGCAAGTCCGAACCAGATCAGGAACGCGCCAGTGTAGATTGGATGCCGGACGGCGCCGTAGGCACCACTTGTGATGAGCGATTGACCTTCGAGGAGGTAGTGGCCGGTGCCAACGCTCGGGAGCGAGAGCCAGCTCCAGATTGTCAGGGCGAGGCCGCCCATCGCAAGGCCGGCCCCAAGAAGCGAACAGAGCACGCGAGTAAAGGAGTAAGGAGGAGCCGCTCCGTCGTTGTACAACAGTAACAGAGCAGCGATCGCAGGCAGCACCACCTCCGGTGCTACGAGAAAGAGGGGCCAGTCCCACTTGATGTCGACGGAGGCCCTCGGTCGGGCGAGCGTCCGCAGGAAGCCGAGCACCACCCAAGCCGTGCGGGCAATGGAGACGGCGGTCACCATCATGATCGCTGCATAGACGGCGCGTTCCATCACTTATCCTCGGCCGTCCAACGGCCGGCCGCTCAGCGGCCGGCGCAGCCGGTCCGCTGAAGCGGCAAGTTATGCCGCTCCCTTGAATTTGGCGACGGGCACTCGCTTTGCAACGGCGAGCGTGCGCCACCGTTTGCGGATCCGCTCGATCTCCTTCAGCGTCGCCGCAGTCAGATAGCTCTCCCCGCAATGCGGACAGCGAACCACTGGCACGCCCTCGATGAGGAATTGGGAACGGCCCGCACCGAAAGTTCGCGTCATCCGGCGAACCCGAGCACCCTGCTTTCCACAGATGTCGCACATCATGTCTCCCCCTTCGCGCTACAGTGCGTACACTGTCACCACAACCAGCTTGCCGGTGGGCCCGATCTTCGTCACGACCATCGCCGCATCGCCTGCCACCGTCTTACCTTCCACCAGGTACTTCCACTCCTTCCTGCGTTGATCTCTCTGCCGCTCCAAGATTTGCCCGGTCAGGATCACGTGCTCGACGTCGTGCACCGTTAGGCCGTCTGCCTCCATCTCCTCATGACCGTGGAGGGTCATCACGTACTCGCTCGCGCGAACGAGCGCCTGTAGCCGACGGAGCACTCGATCGAACACCCAGGCGCCTCCCTTCGGTCACGTTTCATCGGCATAACGAGTAATGAACGAAGCCGCTCCGCGGCAGCGGGGACCATCCACGCCCCGACGGGGGGCGTCTCGTCACCGCAGTGCCTCTGATGCACCCTTCCTCGCTTCGCACGCCCGATGGCCGGGCGTCAAGAAAGGGAGGGGCCCATGGGAGAGCGTCGGGACAGGATGGAAGCCGATCTGCGGCTGCGCGGCTATGCCGAGAAGACCCGCGTGGCCTACGTGAGCTGCGTGCGCGCGTTCGCCCGCCACTTCCGGCGATCGCCCGCCGCGCTCGGGGAAGACGAGGTCCGCGCGTACCTGACCTACCTGGGCGACGTGCGGCGCGTCCGGCCCGCGACCCAGGTCGTGCAT
>VBKF01000264.1 GCA_005888095.1 Deltaproteobacteria bacterium
TGCACCGGGTCGAGTGCGACGTGCCCGGCCGATGCCTTCAAGCCGTCGAGTACGGTGTGCCGCTCGTCGGCCGGCGTGTGCGACGCGGCGGAGAACTGCACGGGGTCGAGTGCGGCGTGCCCGCCGGACGCCTTCCAGTCCTCCACCACCGTGTGCCGCCCGAAGAACGGCGCCTGCGACGTCGCGGAAAACTGCACCGGCAGCGGCGCCAACTGTCCCAGCGACGGCTTCGCCTCCCAGAGCACGGTCTGCCGGCCCGTCATGAGCGACTGCGACACGGCGGAGACCTGCACGGGCACGAGTGCGGCGTGCCCCGCCGATAGCGGTGATCAGTGCGACTTCCGGGATTCGCCGCAGATGGCCCCGACGGGTACGACGTGCCAGCAGTACAGGGACGGCACCTCGCAGACCCTGTCGGCCGAGCTGTACCAGAAGAAGGGGAACAGCATCCTCAACGTCACCCCGGGGGTGTTCTTCCTCTACGATGGGGTCAACCTGAGCACCGCCGGTGGCATCACGGTCACCCAGTCGAATACCAGTCTCTGGTCGCAGGCGCTTGGTATGCAGAAGGACCAGGCCATGCTCTACAGGCTGGACTGCGTGAGGCTGCAGGGCGTGACGGTCACGAGCTCGAACGGCACCGTGACGATCTCGAATGTTCCGGCCGGCAGCTACATCATGTCGGTCAAGTACGACCCGGGCACGCTGATCGGCTTCACGCCCCCGACGCAATCGACCACGTACCAGTTCGCGGTGCAGGTCAACAGCGTCTCCTCCGGAGGCGCCGGCGTGCTGGTGAACAAGAAGTAGCTCGGGTCACGCGCGGAAGCCTCCCGTTCGCGGAGGCCTCCGCGCGGCCGCGGACCGAGGCCCGGTAGAGCTCCGTCCGGCAGGCCGCCGCGCTCGCGCTGCGGGTCCGGCGCCCGAGGCGTACCCGGACGGGTGTTCGCCGTCGCGTTTGCGCCGTCATGGTTGTCACGCGCCGGGTCCGCGGTCGTCCATCTTTGTTCCGGCGAAGACCCCGCGCGCAGGATCAGGCCCGGATAATTCACGCGTAAACGCGGCCGGAACGCCCCTTGCACTGCTCGCTCCGCCGCGGTGGCGGCCGGCGTCCCGCGGGGAGGATGCCACGGATGACACCACATCGCCTCGGGTTCCTGAGCCTCGTCATCGCCCTCGGCCTCGCGTCCGCGGCCCACGCGCGTCGCGTCGAGATCAGCGGTCCGGTGGAAGTGATCCAGGTCGACGACTTCGATTACGGCCGGTCGCGG
>VBKF01000265.1 GCA_005888095.1 Deltaproteobacteria bacterium
GGCGGGTTCAACCCGACGCTCACCATCATGGCCCTGTCGCTCCGCATGGCGCGCCACCTGACGGGCGCGTGACGAGGTCCGCGAAGCACACGAGCTCGTGCGACGCGGCGGTGTGAACACGCCGTCGCCGCGTCACCACATCCCGACCGGGGGTCAGTAAACGCGGTGTCGCCAGGAACAGTAATTCGGATCGTAGTACGGTGAGTACGGATCGCAGTACGGGTCGTAGTAGTAGCTGTACGGCGGGTACGCGTAAAACGGCACGACAACTGGAAGGCCGAACGCGAAGAAGGCGGAAAACCCGTGACGGTGGTGGAAGAAGAATGGGCCGCGATGGAAGCGGTGGAAGCCGTGGGAGAAGACCGGGGCGTGGGACGGTCCCCGGAGACCGCCGGTGAAGCGACCTCCGCTGAACTGCCCGCCGAAGTGACCCCCGGCGAAGTGCCCGGCCCCGAAGTGACGACCGGCAAAATGTCCACCGAAGCTGCCGACGTGGCCTCCACCGAAGTGTCCACCACCCATGTGGCCGCCGCCGAACCCACCACCCCCGTGGCCGCGTGCCAGAGCAAAACCGCTGGCCAGGGAGAGCGTGACGCAGACCGTCAGAATCAGGGTAAAAAGCCGACGAATCCAGGAGGCCAGCGGCCGATTGATCGCCGCAAGCGTCACGAGCTGACTGTGGTCCACCCATGGCGGCGGGTCAAGGGGGGCCTCTCCGGTCTTCTCCCGACGCAGCGGCGACGGATTGAGCGCGGCGCGCTCGATCCCAAGTCGACCCCGCGCCCGATCCCATCATGGATTTCGCCGCGCTACCTTCCGGGCGGCTCCTCATCGCCCCGTAATATGGGATTGCATGCTTGCGCCGAACCCAGCAGACGGAATCTCGCAGGAACGAAACGGCCGATCCCCTC
>VBKF01000266.1 GCA_005888095.1 Deltaproteobacteria bacterium
ACATCCTGATCGCCTACATGGAAGGCGGCGTGAACTACAGCTCCGACGCGATCAAGGACGCCCTCGACAACGAATGGCTGAACAAGGGGGAGCTGCCCTGCCCGGAGCGCGCCGACGGGACGAGCCTCACCTGGCCCAACTGCTACGACCTCGACGGCAACGGCCGCTTCGACATCCGGGACTACGTGCACGACCCGCGTGCCAACCCATCCTGCCCCGCGGGCGTGGCGTCCGACACGCCGGTCGCCCAAGGGGGCGGACTGGCCATCGACGTGGAGGGCACCAGCCGCAACTGCGTCAGCAGCGGCCAGCATCCATACCTGAACGCCGTCAACGTCCAGGGAACGCGGACGCCCTACCTGTCCCCCGAAGACCTCATCGCCGTCTTCGGCCACTGCCGGATCCAAAAGGGTCAGGTCGCGCAGTGTCCGGGTGGGGGCCGTTTCGACAACGACGGTAACGGCTATCCCAACGACATCAACGGCTGGAACGCCGACCGCAACAACAATGACCCGCAGACCGAGGACATGGCCTACGGCCACGCCCCCGGGCTGCAGTCACTCCTGGTCGGTGTCCCCGACAACGGCTACGCCGGCGTTGGCCTCTGCCCCCGCTGCCGGGTGGTGCCGATCAAGACCGGCGCCGAGGCGCTCGGCCGTTCCGACAAATGGGCCGAAGGGCTCCTCTACGCGGCGGACATCGGTGTGACCGCGGTCAGCTCGGTGGTCGTCAACTACACCTACAGCCGCTTCGTGCAGGACGCCATCAACTACGCCTACGACCACGGCGTCGTGATGTCGCTCGACTCCAACGACTTCGATGCCATGGACCACACCGACGGGATGCTCTGGGATCACGCGCTGCCCGGCAACTCGGCGGCCATGGACCTGACCGGGAGCAGCACGAGCTGGTTCCGCGCCCGCAGCAACGTCACGAGCTACGGCACGCACAACGTCTTCTCGGGCGGCGAGTACACGACCTCGGGCGCGACCCCCTTCCAGGCTGGGATCCTGGCCATGGTCCAGTCGGCCGCGCTCAACCTCCGGGACAGCGGCCTGGTTCCGGGCTTCGATCGGCTCACCCCGAACGAGA
>VBKF01000267.1 GCA_005888095.1 Deltaproteobacteria bacterium
GCCGACCTGGCCGTGGCCGAGACCCTCGCGTGGCGCGTCGCGCTCGCCGTCGACCGCGCGCGGCTCTACGAGGAGGCACGCGAGGCAAACCGGCGCAAGGACGAGTTCCTGGCCGTCGTCTCCCACGAGCTGCGCACGCCCCTCGCGCCGCTGCTCACGTGGGCGGAGATCCTGCGTCGGCGGCCCGATGCCGCGCATGCCCGCCAGGCCGCGGACGTGATCGAGCGCAACATCCGCATCCTGCGCGGCCTGATCAGCGAGCTTCTCGACCTCGCGTCCATCACGGGCGGTAAGATGCGTCTCGAGCGCGCGCCGCACGACCTGAGCGACATCGTGCGCGAGGCGGCCGAGGACCTGGCCCCGCAGGCGATCGAGAAGGGCATCTCCCTCGAGCTCCGGCCGGCCACCGAGCCGCTGCCCGTCGAGGTCGACCGCCTCCGCCTCGTCCAGGTCGTCACGAACCTCGTCTTCAACGCCGTGAAGTTCACCCCGCCGGGCGGCGGGATCACGGTCACCACCGGGCGGGCCGGCAACCAGGCCTGCCTCGGCGTCCGGGACACGGGCGCCGGCATCGCGCCTGACTTCCTGCCGCACGTCTTCGAGATGTTCCGGCAGGGAGAGGAAGGCGCGCGGCGCGTGCAGGGCGGTCTCGGCATCGGGCTCGCCCTGGCAAGGCAGATCACGGATCTGCATGGCGGCGACATCGAAGCACGGAGCGAGGGCGCCGGCCGCGGCGCCGAATTCATCGTGCGGCTGCCGCTGCGGGAGCCCGAGGTCGCGGTGCAAGACCTGCGGCTGCCCCTCGACGTCTCGCCCGCGGTGCTCGAGGACACGCGGGTGCTGCTCGTCGAGGACGTCGCGGACAGCCGCGAGGCGATGCGCGAGATGCTCGAGCAGTTCGGGGCCCGGGTGGTGCCGGCCAACGACGGGCGCGACGCGCTCCAGAAGCTCGATGGCGCCGCAGCCGACCTCGTCGTCTGCGACCTCCGCATGCCGACGATGGACGGGTTCGAGTTCGTGCGGCGCCTGCGCGCCGACCCCAAGCGCGCCGAGCTGCCGGTGGTCGCCGTCTCGGGTTTCGGCAGCGAGGAGAGCCGCAGCGCCTGCCGCGAGGCGGGGTTCGACGCCTACCTGGCCAAGCCCGTCGACTCCTCCACGCTCGTCGCCTCGATCCGCAACGCGCTCCGCGCGCGGCGCCAGGCGTCGTGAGCGGCCCGCGCCGGCGGAAGGCGCCGACCCGCCGCGATCGTTGACAGGGCTCGTCCGACGCCCGATGCTCGGCGCCGTGCCCGACGCGCTCGCCGAGCTGCTCGCGATCCTCGACCTCGAGGAGCTCGAGGTGAACATCTTCCGCGGCCGCAGCCCCCGGGACCACCGGCAGCGGGTCTTCGGCGGCCAGGTGGCGGGCCAGGCGCTCGTCGCGTGGCGGCCTGCCGCACGGTCGACATCGCAAGCCGGCCGCCGCACTCGCTGCACGCCTATTTCCTGCTCCCCGGCGACCCCAAGGTACCCATCATCTACGAGGTCGACCGTATCCGCGACGGCAAGAGCTTCACCACCCGCCGCGTGGTCGCCATCCAGCACGGGCGCGCGATCTTCCACCTCTCGGCGTCGTTCCAGCGCGACGAGCCCGGACCCGAGCACGAGCTTCCCATGCCCGAGGCCCCGCCGCCCGAATCGCTCCCCACCTTCGAGGAGCGGATCGCGCCGATGCTCGCCGACGTGCCCGAGCCCGTCCGCCGCTGGATGACCCGCGACCGGCCGATCGAGGTCCGGGAGATCGAGTTCGTCGACCCCTTCCACCCCAACCCGCGCCCCCCCCGGCAGCTCGTCTGGATCCGGACCCGCGGCCCGCTTCCCGACTCGCTGCTCCTGCACCAGTGCGTCGCGGCCTATGCCTCGGACCTGACCCTCCTCGACACCGCGACGCTCCCGCACGCGATCGCCTGGAACGACGGCCGCTACATCATGGCGAGCCTCGACCATGCGATGTGGTTCCACCGCCCCTTCCGGGCCGACGAGTGGCTGCTGTACGCGCAGGAGAGTCCGTCGGCGTCGGGCGCGCGCGGCCTGGCGACGGGTCGCCTGTTCACGCGCGAGGGGCGGCTGGTGGCGTCGGTGGCGCAGGAGGGGCTGATGCGTCCGGTGGCGCAACGGCGCGGGTGAGGGGCGCGGCCGGCCTCGCCGCGGGCGGCTGAACCAGCGAAGCCGCCGTGCGCCCCACGGCCACGAACGCGACCGCTGCCAAACTCAGAAATCCTCGGCGCCGTGCGGCATCGACGGCGTTGCTGCCGGCTTCTCCTCCTTCGGCTTCTCGGCCACCATCGCCTCGATGGTGAGGAGGAGCCCCGCGACCGACGCCGCGTTCTGGAGCGCCGTCCGCACCACCTTGGTCGGGTCGATGATGCCCGCCTTGATCAGGTCCTCGTACTCCTCGGTGGCGGCGTTGAACCCGAAGGCGCCCTTGGCCTCGCGCACCTTCTCGAGCACCACCGCCCCGTCCTGCCCCGCGTTGCGGGCGATCCAGCGCAGCGGCTCCTCGAGGGCCCGCCGCACGATGTTGACGCCCGCCCGCTCTTCCTCGTCGAGCTTGAGCGCGTCGAGCGCGCTCCGCGCCCGCAGCAGCGCCACCCCACCGCCCGCCACGATGCCCTCCTCCACCGCGGCACGCGTGGCGTGCATGGCATCCTCGACGCGTGCCTTCTTCTCCTTCATCTCGACCTCGGTCGCCGCCCCGACACGGATCACGGCCACGCCGCCCACCAGCTTGGCGAGCCGCTCCTGGAGCTTCTCGCGGTCGTAGTCCGAGGTCGTCTCCTCGATCTGGGCCCGGATCTGCTTGATGCGGCCCTCGATGTCGGCCTTCTTGCCGGCGCCGTCGATCAACGTCGTGTTGTCCTTGTCGACCACGATCCGCTTGCAGCGGCCGAGCTCCTTCAGCGTGACGTTCTCGAGCTTCAGCCCGAGCTCCTCGGCGATCAGGCGGCCACCGGAGAGGATCGCGAGGTCCTCGAGCATGGCCTTGCGCCGGTCGCCGAAGCCGGGCGCTTTCACCGCGCAGCAGGCGAACGTGCCCCGAATCTTGTTGACGACCAGCGTTGCCAGCGCCTCGCCCTCGACTTCCTCGGCGATGACGAGGAGCGGCTTCCCGGAGCGCGCCACCTGCTCCAGCAACGGGAGCAGGTCCTTCATGACCGAGATCTTCTTCTCGTGGATCAGGATGTAGGCGTCCTCGAGCACCGCCTCCATCCGCTCGACGTCGGTCACGAAGTAGGCGGAGAGGTAGCCGCGGTCGAACTGCATGCCCTCGACGACCTCGAGCTGCGTATCGAGGCTCTTGGCCTCCTCGACGGTGATGACGCCCTCCTTTCCCACCTTCTCCATCGCCTCGGCGA
>VBKF01000268.1:0-1217 GCA_005888095.1 Deltaproteobacteria bacterium
CGAGACGGTCGAGACCTGCAGTGAACTCTGCCCACGCGGACGAATTGTGAAAGTAGTTTTGATCGAGGTCGTACATGTAGACCCGGGGCGCGGAAGCAACGTGTCGCTCACCGACATCAAGCGCGGCCACACCACGCGCAGCAAGAACGAGGACGAATCGCGGAATCGATAGTAGAGTTGCCGATGTGCCATGTACGTCGGAAGGTCGGTCGAGGCACGATACGCGGGGCTCTCGATGTCGTTAACGGTGAATCCGTACGCCACGAGATCCGGACGGAAGCGTAGCCCGATCGTTTCGAGGCGTTGAACCACGTACCGGATGTTGAGGCCGGAAAGGCCGAGGTTCAGCACCTCGTAGCGGGCGTCACCGTGCGGGGCATTGAGCATCGCCTCGACCCTCGCGGGGTAGGCCCCCTCCTCGGTGACCCCGGCTCCCATCGTGACCGAGTCCCCGGCGATCACGATCCTGAAGACTCCGGGGCGAGGAGTCTCGCTATACTCCGGGCGGCGGAAGCCCGCGCTGTTGGCACGATAGAAGTGGCCCCTAGAGATGCCGTGCACGTTGGGCATCGCGATGTCCCAGAGCGTCCTCAGCTCGGGGAGGTCGCCGGGCGGGACGGCAGTGGGCACTGGCGCCTCGTTCGAGCTCGGCCACGTCAGGCGCGCGAGCCCCTCACAGATGCCGAGCGCTACCGCGATACTGCCGAAGATGAGGGCGGTCGAGACGAAAGCGCGCTGCCACGTGCGAGTGCCGGGGAACATTTGTTCCGGAAGTGGGGCAACGATATCCGATCTCGGCGGCGCTTGAAACGAGCGCCGTCGCCCCGCGAGGATAGGTGTTGAAGCTGACTGAGTCCTCTTAATTAGCCGATGGGCCTGCAGTCCACCTGGGAGATGAAAATTCCCGGCCGGCTGGCCGGGAGTCCGCCCATGAAGATGGGCTGTGAGCCCTATCGCGGCAGAGGGCAGCTCGTCTTCAGTGAACAACCTGAGCACCAATGGGAGCTAACCTCGCGGGACGGAGTTCGCAGCAACGTTCCGTCAGGCTCACCCCTACGGCGGCTAAGCCAGTGAGCTTGATGACCAGCAACACGCTCCCATTGATCGGCAAACTTAGCGGTTGCCACCACAAGCAGATGGCCGCCATCGCCAACTTGACAAGGAACGGATCGCGCCGGTCCGAAACGACCAAGGCGGCCAACGGCAAGAAGCCCAAG
>VBKF01000268.1:1235-3149 GCA_005888095.1 Deltaproteobacteria bacterium
CAAGGCCAATATCCACATCAGATAAGGATAGGCGAGCCGGTCTCGCTGTGGACAGCGAAACAGGTGGTAAGACACCCAACACAGCAGCGGACCCAAGATGGCAATGGCGGCCAGGCGACCGTCCAGACGGCCCAGCCACGCAACCGGCGTGTGCACCCAAAGCCTCCACCAGTTCGCGCTGAGTGAATGGGCGGCTGGATATACGGGCATTTTGGGGAAAGCCTGTGAAAGCTTGACCCACGGTACCACCGTCTGGTCCTGGTTAACGAGGAATCGCTGCAATTCGTCAAGGCTGCTCGCGCCAATTAGTATCGCGCCTAATAGAAAGCCGGCAAATGACGTCCAGCACCGGAGCGCGATCAACCCCACCGCTAGCACGCCCGGGTAAAGTTTCGCCCAGGGGGCGAGGGATAGAGCCGCGCCGGCCGCGACGTGAGCCCAGCGGGTTTCGGTGCGCATCAGTGCTAGGCCCACGATGACCAAGGGCACGGTGACCAGATCGTAGTTGCCTCGCTCCATGGCATACACCACGGGCGTGCTGAACAACACAGCGACCAGCACGGGCGACAACGGTACGTCGCCAAGTCCCAGGCGCTTCCGCGCGCGCCACGACGCCCACGCACCCGCCGTGGCCATTAGCCCCAGACTGGCTACCCAGATCGCGAGTGCCTGCCGCGGTGTGAACCAGCCGCACCAGGCAAACATTCGTAGTACCGGTGGTGGATAGACGAACAGTGGCTTCATGTTAACGTCGTAGACGGCGTAGGGATCGCCGCCCGCCAGCCAGACGCGCGTCGGCTGATCGATACAGCGCAAGAAATCGACTCCGAAGAATCCACGAAACCAAACGTGGCGAACGCCAATCAGCTCGTGGTGGGCCAGACTGAGCCCCCACCAAACACACCACAGCAAGAGCAGCACGATAGAGACGGCGTGGAGCAGCCGCCGGGGATCAGGATTCAGCAGAGCGCCCAGTCGCGTTTGCGGAAGTGGTCTCCGCGCTGGGTGGGAGACGGTTACGACAGGCGTCGACCTGGCCTGCTGGCCGGGATGGATGGCACGGTCGGTCGGGACGTTCATCGCTCCTATAATAAGAGACAGCACCGGGCGCGAGCCTCAGGCCCCACGCCGACGCTTAGTTAGAAGATGCCGGCGGGACTGTACACGGGACGCTGTCCCGTTGACACCCATTGGATCGCGAAGAGGGTCCAGAGCGGCATGCATCGCCACCCGGTCTACATCCCGACCGGCGAGATCCCGGAGCTGCGGGCGCTGCGCAGTCGGCGCCGGCTGCTGAAGGCGAGCACAACCGCTGGCGGTCCCGTGCCCGGGCGTACCTGCGGGCGGCGAGCTGCCCCGCGGCGGGCGCGGCGCGGCGGGCGCGGCGCTGCGAGGTGGGAGCCCGTCTGAGCCCGGAAGCGTGCCGTTGGTGGCGGGACGCGATCGCGTCGCACGTTACTGCACGTAGCCCAGCGCTCGGAGCTTCTTCGTCGTTTCCTCGTCGATCGTGGCTGGTGGTGCCTTGTGGTCTGGGCGCCGGTCGGCGGCGGGAGTCGCCAGGGCCTGGTACTCCTCGACGAGCCGCTCGCCGGTGGGCAGAAGATCCGGGCCGGCGAGGTTGTGGTGCTCGTGAGGATCGTGCTCGAGGTCGTAGACCTCCGGAAGCCCCACGGGCTGCAGGTGAAAAATCCATTTGTGGGCGTTTGTCCGTGCGCCCACCTGCTCAATGACGGTGTCGGGTGCCAGCGGCGCGATCAGCCGGGAGGAGCAAGCTCGGCCGCCGTCCCCGGACAGGTCGAGCGCCATCTGGAGTAATGGTTCCCGGACCTCGAAAAAGACCGGTCTCACCGGCGACGTGCCGCGCGGGTCGCGCAGCAACGGGACCAGGCTTCGCCCATCCGTCGCAGGTGGTGG
>VBKF01000269.1:0-1835 GCA_005888095.1 Deltaproteobacteria bacterium
TCTCCTCGAGGATGGCTACGACATCCGGACCGTCCAGGAACTGCTGGGACACCGCGATGTTAGGACCACGATGATCGACACGCACGTCCTGAACCGGGGACCGGCGGCTGTACGCTCGCCGCTGGATGGGCTGACGGAGGGGGAGGGAGCGCGGGTGCCGAAGCTGGTGGGACCTGCCGGGCGATACCCTGTCGAGACTTGCGGGCTAACACGCATGGGGCGCGCACGGTGGAAAGGGGAGAAGCTACCGGAATGACTCGACGTTCGACGGGAATCGGGTTCCGTGTGCTCGGAATTAGGCTGCGAGCGCGGTCAGGGTTTGGGCGTTACACGGAACTGTCCAAAGGGTAGGCGGTTCGCCGACGCGCTCGCGCCGCCGAGCGCCGCCTCCCTCGCCGAGCTATGTCCGGCGCTCGGCCTCGGCAAACCGCCTACCCTTTACGCGGCTGAACCTGGGCGTTAGGCCGCGCGGATGCCCTCTCGCCGTTCTTTGGTAGATCGTCTTATGAAGCTAGCCGCTCCGCGCGCGGTGGCCGCTTTCGTTCCCCGGCCACACCAGCTCGCTCGGGGCGTCTGGGTTCTTGATCGGCAGCTACGCTTGCCTGGCGGCGCGCGCCTTCCCCTTCGAACCACGATCATTCACTTGAGCAACGGGGCGCTCGTTGTAGTCTCGCCTCCTCCTCTGATCGAGCCTGGTGGCGCCGCCGCGATCGATTCCATCGGTGTCGTCAGGCAGGTTGTAGCGCCGAACACGTTTCACTACGTCTACGCCGCGGAGTTCATGGTCCATTATCCAGACGCCAGCCTACTCGTGTCCCCTGGCCTCCTCGAGCGCGTGACTGAGCTCCCACCCGCAGAGGAGCTCGGCCCAAGCCCGCCCGAGGTTTGGTGTGGGGAGCTTGATCTCGCCGTGCTTGGTCCAGTGCGTGGCGTCTCCGAGGTGGTGTTCTTCCACCATCCCACGGGAACTCTGATCCTCACCGATCTTGCCTTCAACATGACGCGCTTTGCTCGCAGGTTCGATCGAATCGCGTGGCGATTGGCGGGTGTCCCCGACGGCTTTGGTCCTAGCCGTACATCTCGCTTACTGCTGCTCCGGGATCACGCGGAAGCTTCTCGGTGCCTGAGCCGGGTCTCAGAATGGCCCATTCGGCGGATCCTCGTGGCTCATGGGGAGGTGGTCGAGCACAACGCCAAGGCGCAGTTCCTAAAAGCGTTCGCCCGCTATGTGATTACTCCGGGCGCGCGGCCTAACACGGCGCTGGAGCAGACCCGCGCATGAACGGCGAGTCTTTGCGCGAGCGCCAGTGGGCGCGGGCTGCTCAGCGCCAAGCCGTTAGTTAGCCGGCCGTGGAGACACGTGTGAACCACTCGAAGAAGACCCTCGGCTCTCTTCAGCGCGTAGACCTGCGCGATTTCTGGGAGGACGAGGCACGCGAGTTCACACCGTGGCTGGCGGAAGAACGGAATCTTCGCCTCCTCGGGGAAGCTATCGGGATCGAGCTTGAGTTTGAGGCCGCCGAGTCCAGGGTCGGTGCGTTCAAGGCGGACATCGTCGCGAAGGAGGTAGGGACGGAGGACCGGGTAATCATCGAGAATCAGCTTGAGCGAACGAACCATGACCATCTCGGAAAGCTACTGACCTACGCGTCCGGCGTCGGCGCGAAGGTCGTCGTCTGGGTCGCCTCAGAAATAACCGATGAGCACCGACGCGCAATCGACTGGCTGAACGAGATCACAGGGGAGCAGTTCTCGTTCTTTGCTCTGGAGATCGAGCTCTGGCGAATCGGGAACTCCGAGCCCGCGCCGAAGTTCAACCTCGTCTGCCAACCCAA
>VBKF01000269.1:1874-2791 GCA_005888095.1 Deltaproteobacteria bacterium
TGTCTCAGCTCGAGTTTTGGAAGGGCCTGGTCGACCACGCCAAGGGGAAAGGCACCGCCCTCAGCCTGCGAAAGCCTCGCCCACAGAACTGGTACTCCCTTGCTGTCGGACGGTCGCGTTTCCACCTCTCCCTGACCGCCAACACCCGGCTACGTAGAGTCGGGTGTGAGCTCTACATACGGCACCGCCAATCGAAGAAGGCGTTCGCTCTCCTTCAAGGGCAAAGGACTGCAATCGAGGCGGAGCTTGGCGTTCTTGAGTGGCAGGAACTCCCGCACCGGCGTGACTGCCACATCGTGCAGTATCGGCCCGGAGACATCGAGGATCGGACGCAATGGCCAGAGCTTCACGCGTGGCTCTTGGAGCGCGCGGAATCCTTCTACAAGGCCTTCACGAAGCGTGTCCGCGATCTGAATCTCGGAGAGGACGACGAGGAGGAAGAAGCAGAGAACGCCGGCTAACAAAGCGCTGGAGCGGCCGCGCACATGAATGGCGCTTTTCTTGCGGGCGGCGTTCGGCGGGCCGCTCAGCCGCCAACGCGTTAGCTGGCGAGAACTAGGCGCTAAGGAGCTAAGATCATGGAGCACTGGAAGTTCGGCGATGGCTTCGCAATCCGCTATGGCGGGCGCAACGGCATTCAATGGTTTTTCGGCCACGAATTCAGCCAACCTGGCAGCGCTCCCCCCGTGTTGCCAGGCCACCCTGCGGTGCTAGCAATCGAAGCGGTCAAGGCCGTCGCGCTGATTCTTCAGTGGTGGGAGATGCGGAAGCAGACGCAGATCGCAGCGGCGGAATTCGAGGAACGCCGGCTCGCCTGGTGCACCGATATGCTCGCCCTTTGGGGGACAGAGATTGCACGCGATCACACGATGCGTAGCGACTCCACTCACTATCTGGAACGGGAAGTGGGTCGCTTA
>VBKF01000269.1:2890-5001 GCA_005888095.1 Deltaproteobacteria bacterium
GAGCGAGCGTCCGTGGCTCTCGTCGACCTAAACTCCCTTGTCCACTCGGAACTCTTGCGCCGCGATGCCACGGACCTTCGGCTCAGCAAGAGCGACAGGGTAGGCGTTCCGCATTACCAGCCATTCCATAAGATTCGTCGTCTCGCCGGGCCCGACGCAAACTTTTTGGACGTGGTAAGGCGAGCTTTGCCGTTTCTGTTTCCTGCATCCCTTTCGGACCCGCTGCAGGAGTTCTTGGAACGTAAGGACCGTCGTAGCGACCTCGCCCCGATAGAGAACCTCGCTCTCGAACTGCGAAGCGCGAAGGGGATCTTGCAGGCCGCCGATCAACTTCCAATCGCGGTTCGTCAATACACAATGGACCAGCTCGCCTCTGGCGGTGAGGGTGACCTGGTTCTGGCATCGCCAGTTCTTCCGTTGCCGCGTCAACTCCTTGATGGCTAGCACGGGCAGACATTTCGGCAACATTCGCGGCATCTTTACCAATGGCGCGTCGCCAGCTAACCAGCCGATGCAGCGGACCCGCGGGGAGCGGGCTCGACTCACCGTCCCGTCATCTGCGAGTGTGGCGGCGGGCTTCGGTCGCCCGACGCGTCGCCCGCTGGCCGCTGATCGGCAGGTCGTTAGGCCGTCGTGAGCAATGAACCCTCAAGCAGATGGGCAAACGGACCTGATAGTCTGATGACGTGAAGGTCCGCGATGTCATCCGCCTCATCGAGGCAGACGGGTGCGGGTTGGTCCTGACCGAGGGAAGCCACCGGCAGTTCAAACACCCGAGAAAAGCGGGGCGCATCACCGTAAGCGGTCACCCCGGGGACGACATGCCGAAAGGGACACTCGCGTCTGTTCTCCGTCAAGCAGGTCTGAAGAGAGGGAGATCATGAGGAAGGTCCAGTACCTGGTGCGTATCAACAAGGATCCGGACAGCGACTGGGGGGCGTCGGTACCCGACCTGCCCGGTTGTGTGGCGACCGGAAAAACTATCGACGCGGCGCTACGCCGGATCGGAGGCGCTATCGAGCTTCATTTGCGGGGAATGCGTGAAGACGGTCTCCGACCACCGCCACCTCGTCAACGCTCTGTGCGTCCGCGGCGTACGGCGCGACAGGTCGACTTCTACGCCACAGTGGAGGTTGCGGCCTAACACGGCGATTCAGCAGCCCGGCTTCGCCGGCTGCTCTGATCGCCGCGTCGTAGACGTCTGCGGGGACGATGAGGCACGACGAGTTTCGGATTGCGCTGGAGTTCTGGTGTGGAGGCCGGCGGTGGCGCTGCACCGATGTCGGCTCGCGGGTGGTCGTCGCGGTCTGTCTCGAGCCGCACGAGGTTGTCACCGTCACATGCAGCGGCGCGGCGATGCAGAGAACAACCACGCCAGTGATGACCGGCGATGCATCGTGGTTAGAGGGACCACCCTACGCGTTGGCGGAGGAGGTCTTTGACGAACACGCCATGGAGGGCTGTACTCTCTCACGCGTCTAACGTGCGGCTGGAGCGGCCCGGCGGGGAAGCGGGCTGCTTCATGTGAGCGGCGGCGGTCGCCGGCTGCTCAGCCGCCGGTCGTTAGACACACGACGAGAGAGGAGGCCGGCAATGATCGGGGACGCCGAACTTGAGCTCCCACCTACCGCCGAGGCCCTAGCGACGCGTCTCCTCGAACTTAGGAACGAGCGACGTCGACGACAGAAGGAGGGGAAGCCCCCGAAGAAGAATCTTGGACCGCCTGAACGGAAGGCCGTCCTTGAGAAGACGGGTGGCCGTTGTCACATCTGTGGCGGCGTGATCAGCAGCGCGTGGCAGGCGGATCATGTTTTGGCGCGCGCCGGGGGAGGCCACGGCCGCACCAGCAATCTCCTTCCAGCGCACGCTCTGTGCAACAACTACAGGTGGAACTACCTGCCCGAAGAGTTCCAATGGGTGCTCAAGATCGGCGTGTGGGTTCGCCTAAAGATGGAACAGCCGAAGAGCCAGCTCGGCCGAAAGATCCTCCGAACCTTCTTCAAGCAGGAAGTGAAGCGGGAGTCGCGGCGGCGGCGGAAACTACCCAGGGACGCGGTGTCTAACGTGCCGCTTCAGCCGACCGGCTCCGCTGGCGGCTGAGCGGCCGCCCC
>VBKF01000269.1:5073-5613 GCA_005888095.1 Deltaproteobacteria bacterium
TCAAGTCGGCCTGCGAGGAGCACGGCGCGCAAGTTTACGCCAAGGTTCGTGTCGCAGATGTTCTCCCTATCGAGAACAGTGGGATTTCCAACGAGGAGTACTCATTTGCTCTGAAATCCCACTTCGACTTCCTCGTTACCGATGGCGAGCACAATCCCCTGTTCGCCGTGGAGTTTGATGGGCCGTCTCACGAGTCCGGAACCCAAGTCGACCGCGACGCTGTCAAGAACCGTCTCGCAGAGCGGTTCGATCTTCCTCTCCTACGCGTCCGATCCTCCCACCTCCTCCGTCGCTACGACGGTTGGGATCTCCTGACATGGATCGTCGACGTCTGGTTCCTCCAGCAGGAAGCCGATCGGATGTACGCCGAGGACCAGCTTCCCTACGACTTCGACTTCGATCCAGCCTTCATCATCTCCAGTCCGGGCCACAAGCGGAGGTTTCCATACTGGCTTGGGCTTGACGCGCAGTTGAAGATACAGGAGCTCCACAAGGGAGGTCGGGTCATCGACATGGCTCCATCAACCTACCAGGGAGTTG
>VBKF01000270.1:0-1572 GCA_005888095.1 Deltaproteobacteria bacterium
CGAGCCCCGAAGAGGAGGTGGAGCATCGGGAACGGGAGCGGTCCGTGATCGAGTTGATCAAGGAATACGAGATCATGCAGCTCAAGTTGCGGGGACTGCCAGACAAGGAAATCGCGGACCTTGTCGGGCTCACGCCGAACGCGGTGAGGCAGCGGCTCAAGCGCTATCGCAAGGATCTCAAACGGGCGCTCGGCGAGCTGGAGGAACCCGACGGATGAGATTTTACGTCGCCGACACATTCAGCGGTGGGCGGCCGTCTACAGGGCAGAAGCCCCCGCGGGGTGCCTGTACACGGTCGCGGGGGCCGAGGCGGACGGTGATGCAGTGAACCACGACGAGTCGATCGCGATCCTGCTCGATGCAGTCGCAGAGAAGCCCCGACGCCGCCGTCCGACGCCCGACCAGCGCCGCCAGGCCGAGGAGCACCTGAGCCGCTGCTCAGACTGCTGCCGCGTCCTGAGCGGCCTTCACGAGCGGGCTACCGGTGAGCGCCTCGCCGACACGGACCGCATAATGGAGCTGTTCGGCTGCGAGCGCGTCCAGGACGAGATGCACCTCCTCGTCGGCCTGAGCCCCTCACGGATGGCTGCCGAGCACCCCCACCTCGCGCGCCACCTCGGATGGTGCCACGCGTGCCGCGACCGCTTTGCCCAAGTGCTCCAGGTGGAGGACGCGGCCGCCCGCGGCGAGTTCGGACCCGCGCGCGCGCGATGGCGAGAGGCGGTGGGGGCGCTGGGCGAGACGATCCGGGAGCTGGTGGGGCAGGCGGTCGTGCAGGTGCGGACGGGGGTGGCGGCCTTCACGACGGTGCCGGAAGGTCTGCTCCTGTCCCCGGCCCTGGCCCCGGCAGCGGCCTGGCGAGGGGCGGGACCGTCGACCGAGGCGGCCTTCCCTCCTCCGCTCGGCGCGCGGGCCGAGCTCCCGCTCGGGGACTCGGGGCTCGTGGCCGAGATCGGGCTCAATGCCCAGGGGACCGATCGGGTCGGGCTCGAGGTGACCGTGTCCGGTGCGGCGCATGGTCCGCTGTCGGTGTCGCTGCGCGCCCTCGCGGGCGATCGAGCGGAGCTGGTGGCCTCCGAGACCGCGCGCGTCGAGAAGCCGGTCGTCTTCCGGGGGCTCGTACCGGGCCGCTACGTCCTCGAAATCCAGGAGAAGCAGAGGGACCTCCGCTTCCGGGTCGGGTTCGAGGTCGCGAGCCCTACCGGCGCCTCGGGCTGACGGTCGCCGCCCCGCAGAGACCGACCCGCCCGTCGACGGGGTTCCCCACGGGCGTCTCGTGCTCTTCCGCGTCGGGAGCCCGGTGCGGTAGGCTTGCCGACGTACGTCACTCGCAAGGCGACAGGCGATGATCCTCGCCCGAGTCGGTCCCGGCGGCCGCGCCGCCGATCGGTCCCGGCCACCCAGGTGCGCCCGATGAGGCTCCCCGCTACGCTCTACGCGGAGCGGATCGAGGGGTACATCCGCTATCGCCTGGAGGTGCCGGAGCACGACGTCGGGCTGCCGCTCCAGCAAGAGTTCAGCCACATCCTGGATGAGGCGACGGTCCTGGCGCTCCGGCAGAGCGCCGATGCG
>VBKF01000270.1:1591-2040 GCA_005888095.1 Deltaproteobacteria bacterium
GTTGCTGCGGTGCGAGGAGACGGCGGTTTTCCCCGACGAAGCGCGACGGCGCGGCTCGGTGCTCTACCGGACCCTCATCCCACCCGGCTTGCGCGATCAGCTGAAGGCCCTCACGGGGCCGCTCTTCATCTGCACCTCGCTCTACGGGGTCCCGTGGGAGCTCCTGTACGACGACGAGGAGTTCTGGGGCCTGCGCTACGCGATCGGAAAGCGGATCATGATGAGCCGCCCGCTCACGATGGCCGGTGCAGCTGCGCTGCGCTCCCGCCCGCGGGCGCTGGTCGTGGGCTCCGACCCCCGCGGCGACCTTCCCATCGTCCACTCCGAGGTCGAGCGCATCTGTGAGACGCTCGAACGCTTCGCCGACATCGGTTGCGTCAGCGGGAAATTGGCGAGCTTCGACGAGGTCACGGCATACCTGCGCGAGGGCTTCGACCTGATCCACTACT
>VBKF01000270.1:2079-3524 GCA_005888095.1 Deltaproteobacteria bacterium
CCCCTCGCGGCCGAGGTCATCGAGCGGAATCTGTCCGGACGGCCGCTCGTCTTCCTCAACGGATGCGCGAGTGCGCGCGGCACCGAGCATGAGGCAACCGCCGCGTGGGAGGAGCGCCTCGCGAACGTCGCCTACGGCTTTCTCTTCGGGGGCGCCTTGGCCGTCGTTGGCACCTTGTGCGACGTGAGCGACCGTCACGCGGCCAGCCTCGCCGAGACCTTCTACGAGCAGGTGCTGCGCCCGCTTCCGGTGGGTGAGGCGTTACGCCGTGCCAGGGAGCGCTGCCGGGCCGATGCGGTGAGCCGTTGCTCGGCCACCTGGCTGTCGTTCGTCCTCTACGGGAACCCGGCGCAGATGATGTTGAAGCCGGCGGCCGCGCCGCCCGCGGCAGCCCCGAAGGAGACCGCCGTGGCGCCCGGCTCCCTCGATCGCTCGCCGCCGGACGCCGTGCTGCGCGGTCGGTGGCCGGCGCGCCGGGCCTCGCTGTGGGCAGCGATCGTCGCCTTGGTTATCGGCCTGGCGGCCGGAGTCGGCTATAACTTATGGCCCCGCGCCCCTCTTGTGGTGGGGGTGATGGACGTGACGGTGCGGGGCAATGCAGTCGACCGGTGGATGCCCAATACCACCCGGGATTGCCTCAGAACCGTTCTCACCAAGGAGAAACCGCACATACGCCCCTATTCGCAGCAAGAGATCGACTTCATGCGCGACCAGATGGGGATCAAAAATATCGAGCTGGCCAAGAGGAATATCGAGCTGGCCAAGAGGCTCGGTGTGAGTAAGATGATCGACCCGAAACTGTCGGTCGCCGAATCCAATGCTACGCTGCAGGTGGATATAGTCGAGATCCCGAGCGGGATCCTCGACGCCACGGAGAGCGTGCGCGGGCGCGTGGACAAATTCATCGAACTCCAGAACCAGATCAGCATGAAGGTCCTGCAAGCGCTCGGCGTGAAGCCGACCGACGAAGTGCTGAAGTTCATCGGCGAGCGCACGAACGATTTGCTCGAGTACTACAAGCTGTACAACGAGACCCTACCCGGCGGCGAGAGCGAAGAGAGCAAGGCTTCTACGCCTGACGGGCAAGCGCCCGAGACATCCAGCTGGCTCGCAGTCGCCTTCGCGCAGACACCGAGCGCCGAAGACAAGGCCAACCACGCACTCCTGGAGCAGTACCGTGCCGCGCTCCAGAGCAAGGACCTCGAGGAGCTGGCGCGACTCCAGGCGGAGATGACCGAAGCACAGCGCAGCGCCCTCGTGCGCTACTTCGAGAACGCCAAAGACCTGGCCATCCGCATCTCCGACGTCGAGATCCTGGTCGCGGGCGACGAGGCGCTCGCGACCTTCACCCGCGAGGACGTCTTCACCGACGCTCGCAGCGGGCGCCAGCTCCACTTCGAGGTGCGGATCAGCAGCGTCCTCGGGCGGCAGGAAGGCGCGTGGAA
>VBKF01000271.1 GCA_005888095.1 Deltaproteobacteria bacterium
CGCGATCGTGCCGCTGCTCTTCCTGGCGATCGCCGGGCTCAGCCGGCGCATCACGGCGCTCGCCACCGACGCGCGGACGAAGGAGAGCACCCTGTGGGCGATCGCGCAGCGCACGATGGGCGCCATCCGCGTGATCCAGGCGTTCACCACCGAGGAGGACGAGCACCGCCGCTTCGTCGATTCGAGCGGCGCGAGCCTGGCCGCGAACCTGCGCCTCTACACGTTCCAGACCGTCTACAGCGCGTTCGTCAACGTGGTCGTCGCGGGGGGCACGGCCGCCGTCCTCTGGTTCGGGGCGATGCACGTGCTGGCCGGGAAGCTGACCGTCGGCGAGGTCCTGGTCTTCACCTCGTACCTGGCGTCGCTGTACGCGCCCATCAACAGCCTCATGCAGACGTACGGCCTCGTGCAGGGGGCGCGGGTGGGAGCCGAGCGCGTGTTCGAGATCCTGGAGACGGCCCCCGACCTGCGCGACGGCGCGCGGCCGCTCGCGCGCGAGGACGTGCGCGGCACGATCACGTTCGAGGCCGTGCGCTTCGGCTACGACCCGGCCCAGCCGGTGCTCAAGGGTGTCGACTTCCACGTGCGCGCCGGCGAGGTCGTGGCGGTCGTCGGCGCCACCGGGGCCGGGAAGACGACGCTCGTGAGCCTCGTCCCGCGCTTCTACGACCCGACGGCGGGCCGGGTCCTCCTCGACGGCATCGACGTCCGCGAGTTCCGCCTGAAGGCGCTCCGCCAGCAGGTGGCGATCGTCCTCCAGCCGGCACTCGTCTTCCCGACGACGGTGCGCGAGAACATCGCCTACGGCCGCCCGGACGCGAGCCTCGCCATGGTCGAGGCGGCGGCGCGCGTCGCGCAGCTCGACGATTTCCTCGAGCGGCTGCCCGAGGGACTCGAGACGGTCGTCGGCGAGGCCGGGGCGACGCTCTCGGCTGGCGAGCAGCTCCGCATCACGATCGCGCGGGCCGTGCTGCGCGACGCGCCGATCCTCATCCTCGACGAGCCGACCGCGGCGCTCGACGCGACGACCGAGGCGCGGGTGATGCAGGGGCTCGAGGGCCTGATGGCCGGCCGTACCACCTTCGTGATCGCGCATCGGCTGTCGACGGTGCGCCGCGCGGACGCGATCCTGGTCCTCGACGACGGCCGGATCGTCGAGCGGGGGACGTTCACCGAGCTCGTCGCCCGCGGCGGTCACTTCGCGCGCCTCCACCAGACCCAGTTCGGAGGCGAGGCAGAGCGTGCCGTCTCGTCGTGATCCGCTGCTCGTCCTCGGCCTCGTCGGCCAGTACCCGATGGCCGGGGTGGCGTGGCAGGCGATCCACTACCTCCTGGGACTCCGCCGGCTCGGCTGGGACGCCTACTACGTCGAGGACTCGGGCGCGGCGCCCTACGACCCGCGGCACGGCGGCCGGACGGACGACCCGTCGTACTCGGTCGGCTACGTGGCCGACGTCAGCTGGGTGTACCTCGACCTGGCCCACGACGAGACCTACGGGCTCGCGCGCTCGCGCCTCGACGCGCTCTACCGCGAGGCCGCCGGCATCCTGAACCTCTGCGGCGCGACGGCACCGCGCCCCGAGCATCGCCAGGGCGCGCGCCTCCTCTACGTCGAGACGGACCCGGTGTACGAGCAGCTCCGCATCGCCCTCGGCGCCGAGTCGTCGGCGGGCTTCCTCGAGAGCCACGACGTCCTCTTCACCTACGGCGAGAACCTGGGCGCCCCGGACTGCCCCGTGCCGCTCGAGCGCTTCGCCTGGCACCCGACGCGGCCGCCCGTCGTGCTGGAGGAGTGGACCACGCCGCCCGACCCGGGCGCGATCTTCTTCACGAGCATCGCCTCGTGGGAGAACAAGGGCAAGGACATCACCTTCCGCGGCGAGACCTACCACTGGTCGAAGCACGTGAACTTCCTCCGCTTCCTCGAGCTGCCGCGGCACGCGGCGGCGCGCTTCGAGCTCGCCATGGACCCCGTCGACCCCGCGGTGACGGCGCGCCTCCGGGAGGCCGGCTGGGCGCTCGTCGACCCGGCGCCGATCTCGCGCGACCTCGATCGCTACCGCGAGTTCATCCGCGGCTCGCGCGGCGAGTTCACGGTGGCCAAGGATATCTACGTGCGGCCGCGGAGCGGCTGGTTCAGCGACCGGAGCGTCTGCTACCTCGCCGCGGGCAAGCCGGTCGTGACGCAGGACACGGGCGTCGGCAAGTTCGTGCCGACGGGCCGCGGCCTCCTCACGTACACCACGCTGGAGGAGGCGGTGGACGCGCTCCACGCCATCGAGGGCGACTACCTGGCGCACGCGGCCGCGGCGCGCGCGATCGCCGCGGAGCACTTCGCGGCCGAACGCGTCCTCGGCCGCCTGCTCGCCGACGCCGGGCTCGGC